>CAVEFW010000120.1:0-21587 GCA_963615035.1 Phocaeicola dorei | reverse complement strand
TAACATGGCGTCTGCCATGGTGCGTTCTTTGCTGAGAGTGGGCGTGTGCAACACTAGCGATGTGTGCGGGTCTTGCCTTCACAAAGAAAGTGCCGAGCGCATGTGCGAGGAGCTAGAAATCAGTGTGGGCACGTCGAATGAAGATGTCGTGATAAAAAGCGATGTGATCTTTTTGACATGCAAGCCTTATCAATATGAGGGCGTGTGCGCAGAAATTCGCTCGAGTGTGAAAAAAGAACAAATTATTGTAAGCGTTGCACCAGGAATTACGCGCTCACAACTTAAATCTATGTTTTCGGGAGCGCAAAACTCTGGCACCTCGGGTGGGCTAACAACCAGCACTTCGCGAGCGCAAAACTCTGGCACTTCAGATCAAAATGCACAAAGCAACATGCCTGAAATAATTCGCTGCATGCCAAACACTCCAGCACAAGTGGGCGAGGGCACTACGAGTTATTGCGCCGATGAACACACGGGCACAGAAACAATCGACACAATAGAGAAAATTTTTGGCGCATTTGGAAGCGTTGAGAAAATAAACGAAGATCAGATGGATGCAGCCACAGCCTTGGGAGGCAGCTCACCTGCGTTTGTGTATGCGTTCATCGAAGCCTTGGCAGACGGCGGCGTGGCGTGTGGCTTGCCTCGCGCACAAGCACAGCGCATCGCAGCACAAACTGTTTTGGGCAGCGCGAAGATGGTTCTTGAAACAGGAAAACACCCAGGAGTTTTGAAAGATGCTGTTTGCAGCCCTGCTGGCACAACCATTAAAGGCCTAGCGTCGCTTGAGCGCAATGCCTTTCGCGGCAGCATCATTACCGCCATTTGTGAAACAGCCGCTGCTGCAAAGGGTGATTAATTTCGGTGAATGGTGCATCACAGCAATCCAAATCCGAACCGAGAGCCGCTTGGTCGGTGGCTTTATTTGCTTCGCCAACTTTTCGCAGGCAATTTTGTTTTGTCACTATTCCACCGAAGTCCCTGGCAGCGTCTGCAGCTCCTGCCGGATCTTACGAAACCTCTTTGGCACCTCGGAGGGCTCCATTTTCTGCGGCGCATCTACCGTGCCCGCCTGCTTTGCGGTTTCGTAATACCAGCACTTGTAGTCCACCATTTCCATCGTGTGCTGCAGCTCCTTCATCTGCCGCTTCAGTTCCTCTTGCTGGCGGCGGAACATGGAAAGGCGCAGGTCAATGGTTTCGTCGCCTTGCAGTGCCATTTCGATATACTGCCGGATGTCCTTGATGGACATTCCGGCTTTTTTCATGCAGCCGATGACCTGAAGCCAC
Organism: Phocaeicola dorei; assembly: GCA_963615035.1. Lineage (GTDB taxonomy): Bacteria > Actinomycetota > Coriobacteriia > Coriobacteriales > Eggerthellaceae > CAVEFW01. The sequence goes on along the minus strand of CAVEFW010000120.1, from coordinate 20,298 downwards.
TCGAAGTCGCTCTCCCGAAACATACGGATGCCGCCGGAGGACCGTTCCACAAAGGGCAGCAGCCCCTCCTTGTCGTAATAGCGCAGCGTGGACGCGGAGACACCCAGCAGCTTTGCCATTTCTCCCACCGTATAGACCATAAAACTTCCTCCAAAATTTTTCAAAATCCTCTTGACTTAAAGTTGGCTTTAAGTTGTAGAGTAAGCTCATGCTTTAAGAAAAGAATATGGCTTGACGCACCGTCTGTCAAACTGAAATCTAGGAGGAACGGATATGAAAAAGCCTTATGTCATATGCCACATGATGACTTCCGTGGGCGGTCGCATCGACTGCGCCATGACCGAGCAACTGCTGGGCGTGCAGCAGTGCGGCAGCGGCGCGGTCTGGCTGTGCCATGTGGTCAATCAATAACCCATCACAGGAGGTTTTTATTATGAAGTATGAAAGCAAAGAACAGTTCGAGAAGAGCAACGTATTCGGCACAGGAGCGGCAAACACCGCCTACGCCCAGTTTTTCACTGGCAATTCGTTCTTAAACCCGCTGACAGACCCGAAGGGCGGTCTGTTTGCCGCCAATGTGACCTTCGCGCCGGGGTGCCGCAACAACTGGCATATCCACCATGCCAAAAGCGGCGGCGGACAGCTTCTGCTCTGCACGGCCGGCGAGGGTTGGTATCAGGAGGAAGGCAAGGCTGCACTCAGTCTGCACGAGGGCAGCGTCGTGATGATCCCCGCCAATGTCAAGCACTGGCACGGGGCGAAAAAGGATAGCTGGTTTAGCCATATCGCCGTGGAGGTCCCTGGTGAGGATTGCCAAAACGAGTGGTGCGAGCCGGTATCCGAGGAAGAATACGCAAAGCTGTAAATGGAGGATATGAAAAATGGCAGTAAAGCAGACAGCGGGCAGAGATGCCCTTGGAAGGTTCGCGCCGAAATTCGCGGAGTTGAATGACGATGTGCTGTTCGGTGAGGTATGGAGCAGAGAGGACAAACTTTCCCTCCGCGACCGTTCGCTTGTAACGGTGGTTGCATTGATGGCGCAAGGCTTGACAGACGAGAGCTTCCGTTATCACCTGACAACGGCGAAGAAAAACGGCATCACAAGTGAGGAGATTGCGGAGATAGTAACCCACGCAGCATTTTATTGCGGCTGGCCGAAGGCGTGGGCAGTGTTTCGCATGGCAAAAGAAATCTGGAGTGAGGAGGATGAAAAATGATCTTTAATGACACCGTTATGAAAGTGCGTGTTATCGAATTTCTCGAAATAAACAAATAATCCGAACCCGTTTCCCACAGGGAAGATCTGGTTCGGATGATATTGCTTTGGTGCGGGTGAAAGGACTTGAACCTTCACGGGTTAAAAACCCACTAGCACCTGAAGCTAGCGCGTCTGCCAATTCCGCCACACCCGCACAAAAACTTGACGCGACCGTTTCATGTTGGTTTGTTGATGTTGCACCAGCATGGCGCATTCGCGACAAAGCGCGGTATACTTTAGCGTTGTTTGAGCATATTAGCAAGTGCGAAATGCGAAAAGCGAAACTTAAAACGTAAATGCGAAAAGTGAAACGTTAAATGTGAGAAGTGAAACAAGAAACGTGGAAAGCACTATCCAAACAATATGCTCGAGGGCACATTAAAAGTCCCATAGCGCTGGCGGAGGCTCGTGTGACGAAAAACAACGTTGAAAAAACAAATAACAAAAAAGCAAACAACTCTGCGCGTGGTGGCGTGCGTTTTGCACTTGCACGCGCAATTGGAAGCGTTGCAACTTTTGGGTTGCAAAAGATATTCCATAAAAACGGAAAAAATACTCCAGGAAAATTGGCACTCTATGCCGACCCTCTTTTAATCGAACACCTGAGCTATAAAGTGCGTCACAGCGTGATTGTTGTGGGCACAAACGGTAAAACCACCGTGAACAATTTGGTGGCAGACGTGTTGTGCGAAAGTGGATATAGCGTGGTATGCAATCGCGATGGCGCAAATCTAGATAGCGGCATATCCACAGCTCTTTTGCAATCGAGTGCAACTCGCGCACATCCTGTTGATTGGGGCGTGTTTGAAAGCGATGAGCTCTGGATCATAAAAAGTTTGCCTTACTTGCAAAGCGATTACGTTTTGTTGCTCAATTTGTTTCGCGATCAGCTGGATCGATGTGGGGAAATTGAACATATCCAAGACGTGATTGTGCAAGCGCTTCACAAAAGCCCGCACACGACTCTTATATACAATGGCGATGACCCGCTGTGTGCCCTCATTGCTCGCAAGGTGAATAACCCATCTGTGTCTTTCGGCATATCGATTGATATGCACCTGCCGCAAAACACCGTGGCAGACGCGCAGATGTGTCAGTGTTGCGAGGGCATCATGCAATACGCATGGCGCTCATATGGCCAGCTCGGAATCTATGAGTGCCCCAAGTGCGGTTTTGCGCGTCCCGAAATAGATTTTTCTGTAACTGGCGTTAACTTAGGAAACGACCTAGGAAACAGCAAAGGCGATGCGAACACAGACGGCGCAAGTATGAATGGCGCAAACGCTGACGGCGCAACCTTTGAGCTTGAGCATAAAGGCACTTCCTGGAAGATAAACACGCCTATAAACGCGCCTTACATGATATATAACTTGGCTGGCGTTTGCACCATTGCCATGTTGGCGGGGTGCAATGAAAGTTCCGTTCAAAAGGCTATATCTTCTTTTGCTCCCAAAAATGGCAGGTTGCAAAACATGTTGGTGCGCGGTCATGAAACCTTGCTCAACTTGGCGAAAAACCCTACGGGCTTTAACCAAAATTTGAAGTTGGTGGTGCAAGGCGCACGCAAGGCGGGTCAAGCTGCAAAGAAAAATGGCTGCACATGTGTTGTTTCTTTCTTCATAAACGACAAACAAGCAGACGGTCACGATGTGTCTTGGCTTTGGGATGTCGACTTTGAAGAGCTTTCAACTGTTGAAAACATAATGGTTTTTGCTGGCGGCACGCGTGCAAACGACATGCAAGTTCGCCTGAAATATGCGGGCATTCACGCAGATATTGTGAGCGGGGCGTGCGATCTGTTTGAAAAGCTGAAAGAGCGGGGCGTAAAAGAAGACGTGGATGTATATTTCATTGCCAATTACACCAGCTTGCCGCAAGTAAAAACAGACCTCGAGCGCATGGAAAAAGATGCATCGCGCATGGCGGGCGATAAAAAAAATAACGCAAGCACAATTTCACATAGAAATGCACGCACAAGTAATGAGTGCGTAATCAAACATGATAGCGTTTCGATACGCGCATGTTCTGACGCTAGGCAGGGCACAGAGCAAGAACGGGCTAACACGCCTGCAGTCGTGATTGCGCACATATTCCCAGATCTTTTGAATCTATATGGCGACGCAGGAAACATCACCGTGCTAAAGCGCAGACTTGAATGGCGAAACATCCCTGTTTTGGTTAAAAGTGTAAAACATGGATCTGCTATAAATCTAGAAGAGGTTGACCTTGTGTTTTTGGGGGGCGGCCCAGATCGCGAGCAACGAATGGCGAGCGTTGCGTTAAAAAAATTGAATAACGATTTGCGCACGTTTGTGGAAAACGATGGCGTTATGATGGCAATTTGCGGTGGCTATCAAATTTTGGGTAACACGTGGCTTTGTGCAGACGAAGAGGTGCCAGGTTTGGGCATTCTAGACATAGAGACAAAACGTGCGCAGGGCGGTTCCACAAACAGGTTGATAGGCAACATAGCACTGTCTTGCGCTGAAACCACCCAACCAGTAATCGGCTTTGAAAATCACGCGGGTCGCACTTTCCTAAACTCCAACACCCAACCTTTCGGGCGTGTGTTGGGGGGTGTTGGAAATGGCAACAACGACGCGCCGACCAGCACAAACAAACAACACTCAGATGGTGCACGCTATAAAAATGTGATCGGCACATATCTGCATGGGCCACTCTTAAGCAAAAACCCAGAAATTGCAGACCATCTGTTACAACTTGCATGTGATCACTGTGCAATAAGGCACAATATGCAGCACCTGCCCAGCACAGGGCTAGACGAAAAAGGCGCTTTGGTGCCATTAGACGACAGCGAAGAACTGGCGGCAAACAGCACCATGGCTAAGCGGCTGCACGTATAACCAACACAAGGCCTGGCGCACACTTGAGAAACCAAGAAATAAACTGGGCGCACGCTTAAAACACTTAATGAACCAAGAAATAAGCCTGGCGCACACTTCACAAAATCCGCGCAAAATCACGCTTGCAATGCACGCCTGATTGTGCCAAAATACCCCGTGCAAATGGTCGATTGGCGCAGCGGGAGCGCAGGTGCCTTACAAGCACAAGGTCACAAGTTCGAATCTTGTATCGACCACCATGAATTTTCAAGCTAGAGGGAAAGTCCTCTAGCTTTTTTTATATTGTTAAAACGGCTTTATATCACTAAGGCGGCGCAAGCAAATTCAGATAACTCAGAGGTGTAAAACATGCAAATCTTACAACTTCCAATTTCGCGAATGGCTGCATGTGTCGTTGTGTTTTTTGTTTGCTTTGCGCTAATCGGCACAACTCTGTCGCAGCATCTTTTTTTCTGGAACACGTTTTCATACACTGCTCAATATAGCAAAACCGTGCTTTGGTGTATCTATTTTGCATTTTTGGCTGTTGCTTGTGTAATTGTGTTTTTCTGCACGTCTTCTATCATAGAGTCTGTGCTCATCGGTGTTTTGCTTTCAGCGGCGGCGGGGGGTGCATATTGCATCGGCTATTTTCAGCCAGTGGTGGCGGCAATAGTCGCAATCGTAGTGTTTGGCGTCGTATTGGTAATCTGTCGCGGTGTTTTAGCAAGGTTTTCAATAGTGCGTGCGCTATATATTGGCGTGGGAATTGGCTTAGCAATTTCTCTCGGGTCGTTTCTGGTGAACGCAAATAGCATGCACGAAGTCAGAAGCCTGTCTGGTCTGTCAAGCGGTGTTTCCACCACAACTGAAGAAACAAAAATAACGAACGCGCAATGGGCGCTGATGAATGCAAGCCAGCGTGAAAAATATTTGGCCGGCGTGGTGTCGCTTGAAGCACAACGTCTTGATTTGGGTGATGTTTCGGTTTCAACATGCATCTTGCCAGAAAACGTGCCAGCAACTGTTGATTCTTCGGGGCGCGTTTTACTTAACTTTGCGGCAATTCGCGTGGCTTGTCCAAGCCCGTCTGATGTGCTCGAATTTGAAACTAAAAATGAAATTTCTTGGACCTATGAAGAGCTAACTTCACCCAGCGACATCGTTTTAGCAACTTGTCATGCGCTGGCGCATGTATACGAGCAAAAGCGCGTTTCGGGCGAAATTACAGAACAGCGCACTTGGCCATACGAAGACGCGCCTGAAACAGATTCGAGCAATGCTGTTTTAGATGAATGGAGCGCAAGTTTGCCGATAGACCCAAAAACCGATGACGGCTCGAGCAGGGCAAGCGAAACAAGCCTGCTCGAGAGTCAAGCGTGGGGTTATGCCTACACCCGATTGAAATCGTATGTGGAAACTTAAAAGCCAGTTTTTTGCGGCGTGATGTTTTGCCGCGCGATGTTTTTAGTCTTGGCTAGTTTTTTTGTGAGGGTTTATGTGGGCTTGCGCGGCTTCAGATGTTTGGCGCGTTATTGAACGTATACTTCTTTCTCGACCACTAAGTCATTTTTAATGTGACCCACAAGCTTTTGAAGCGCGTCGATAACGTGCGGGCGAATATCGCCGCCTATAAGCACATACATCAAAGCGTCTCCAACATTGCACGCGCCTTCGTTTAACCAGACGCGCACGTAATAGATGCCATCCCACGTGAGCGCATCTTGAATAGCATCTTCCAGCCTTTTTGCGTCATAGCTAAATTCCACGCTCTTCACAGCAGGCAAGCCTTCCTCGCCTTGGCGCACCTGCGCTTTTGGCGTTGCTCGCACAACACCTGTGTGCGTTAGAAACATCCCACAAAGTTCAGCGTCTTTGCTCTCACGTGCCTCTTTAAGCCATTCTTGAATGTTTGGTTCTTGTTTTGCCATCGTGTCTCCTTGATGTTTAATTGGTTGTTGCTTTTGCCTTAGCGTTCTATTTTCGCGCTTTTTGCCCGCGCTCTATGTGCCACATTTTAGTTGTGCGCCATTTTGCGCTTTGCGTTGCACGTCGTGCGTGCGCTTTCACTTGCACTCTATGTGCGCTGTGATTATATATCTTTTTCTTGAATGTGTAACTTATTGTGGGATAATCAATCGCTCGTGTTTATAATTTAAGTTTGTGCATTGTGCGTGTCGCTTTGATGTGTAAACAAGAGCAAACATATAAAGAAAACACACCAAAGCAAACATACAACTGTCCGTATAACTAAAAGCAAGTTAACCAATGGAGGAATTACGTGAAAAGTAACACAGAAGTCTTGGGCGACAATAAAATCAAAATTACAGTAGATGTGGAAGCAATCGATGTTAACGCTCGCATAAAAAAGCAATATAAAGACATTGCAAAGAAATATAACTTCCCTGGGTTTCGTCCAGGACGCGCACCACGCCCTGTTATCGATGCGACTTATGGAAAAGATGGAATTCTTGCCATGGTTGCCGAAGATGCCATAAATGAGTTATATCCGCTGGCAGTTGATGATTGTGGATATATGGTTACGGGCACGCCGAAGTTCGATGAAAACAACGACGTCGTGAAAGAGGGCGCAGATTACACTTTTTCTTTCACGATTGGCAAAAAGCCTGAATATGAGCTTTCAAACTATGATGCGCCTGAAATTGAGATGCCTCCAAGTGGTGCCACAGACAGCGAAATAGACACGCAGGTTGACATCTTGACTAAATATTACGTTAGCTGGGAAGACGCTGGCAGTGACGCCTTGGTGAAAGAGGACTCGCACGTCGACATTACTTTGTCTGTAACAGACTCAGACGGCGAAAAAATCGATGTGGCTTCTCGTGAAAAATTTCCCTATGCCCTGGGGGCTGGGCTTTATCCTGCGGGTTTAGACGAAAAGCTTGTGGGGATGAAAAGCGGCGAGAAAAAATCATTTGATCTCAACTTGGAAAAATCGGAAGACTGCGGTTCTTTTTTGTTGGAACACGTTGGTGAAACGCTTAAGTTCGACGTGCAGATAAATTCGGTGAAGCGTGAGGTGAAACCAGAGATCACAGATGAATGGGTGAGCGAAAAGCTCTCTTACGACAGCGTAGAGGAACTTCGCAAGTTGATAGCCGAGCAAATCATCGCAACTAAAGAGCAGCAATTTCCCGACTTGAAAGAGGCTCGTTGCTTGGAAGTTGTGCGCGAGAGGCTAGAAGGTGAACCACCTGCAGACATCTGTGAGGAAACTGAAAGTTCGCTGTTGCAAGATTTCTTCACGCAGCTTCAACGCCAGGGCACAACGTTTGACGCATATCTTGCAAGAGAAAATTTAACGAGAGATGAATTCAAAGAAGATGTGAAAAAACAGGCTCGCGATGTTGCTGTGGAAGAGCTGGCTGTTGAGGCTTGGGCGCGCAAATTCAACATCGAAGCCACCGAAGATGAGGTGAGCGCTGAATTTGAAGGTGCTGGGTTAAAAGACCCGAAAGAGGCTATGAAAACTTGGCGCAAACAGGGAAGGTTGCACACTATTCGCGAGGCTATCGTTCGCAGAAAAGCCATGAAAGATATCATGGATAAAGCTGAAGTGAAAATAGAAGATGCAAAAGGCGCATCAGGCAAAGACGGTGCAAAAGATGCTAAAGATAGCGCAAAAGATAACGCTAAAGGTGGTGCGAAAGACAGCGCAGGTAAAAAGAAAACTACAAAAAAGAAAACATCAGCGAGCACCGCAAAAGATAAAGCAACAAAAGACAGTGCCACAAAAGACAAAGAGGGCGAAACAAAGAAAAAAACTGCCACAAAGACAACTGGCGCTAAAAAGCAGACGTCAAAAAAAGAAACAGACGCTAAAGCCGATGGTGCAAAAAAGAAAAAGAGCACCACAACCAAAAAAACCACGCAAAAGAAATCTGCAAAAGATGAAAGTGCTGATAAAAGCACCAAAGCTGATAAATAGTTTCTAGAAATTTGTGGCGCAACTTTAGCGCGAGAAAATGCAATGTAACAAGAATATAGCGTAGCAATAACGCAACGCAACAACAACGCACAAAAGCGCATACCAGCAATTTTAAGAACAAACGACAAGGCTGTAATAACAAGGCTGTTAAAATATAGAAAATCAAGTGAAAAGAGGATGTATGTCTTTCAATTTAACGTCTGGTGGCATTTCGCTGCCTCAAACTAACAACCCTCAGTTCCTTCAAGGTTTAGGCGCAAACGCAATGCCCACAAAAGACGCCCTCATTCCATATGTAATCGAGCAAAGCCCGCGAGGAGAGCGTTCCTACGATATTTATTCACGCCTGTTGAACGACCGCATAGTTTTTTTGGGCGAACAAATAGATGACAACGTGGCAAATTCAGTGGTGGCACAACTTCTGCACTTGGAAAGTGCCGATTCTGAAAAGGATATCAGCCTATACATCAATTCACCTGGCGGCAGTGTTACCGCGGGTTTAGCCATTCTGGACACAATGAATTTCATCAAACCAGATGTGTCCACCGTATGCGTTGGCTGCTGTGCCTCCATGGCGGCAGTGCTGCTCTCAAGTGGGGCTGCTGGCAAGCGTTATTGTCTTCCTAATTCGATGGTGCTCATTCATCAGCCTTTGGGTGGAGCACAAGGTCAGCAAACAGAAATTCAAATCGTGGCAGATTTCATGTTGAAAACGCGCAAGCAACTAAACGAGATCTTGGCAAATAACACAGGTCAGGACCTCGACACAATTCAGCGCGACACAGAGCGCGACAACTATATGACTGCCAAAGAGGCGCTGGATTATGGCTTGGTAGACAAAATTACATCTACGCATGGCACAGATGCGGACACAGACAAAAATGCAGCATCAGGAAAAAAAGAAAAGAATTCGGAAAACGGAAAAGAAACTGACAAAAAAGACAAAAAGAACTCCGACAAAAAATAGCCGAAAAAATAATTGAAAAACAACCGTTGACCAGTTAATTAAGCGGTTTTTAATCAAGCGGTTTTCGCGATGCCAGATTTGAAATAAGAACAAACTAAGAAAAGATAGAAAATGCCAAGGAAAAAATCTAATACATCCGACAGCTCTTCAATTCGTTGCTCGTTTTGTGGCAAAACTCCCAATCAGGTTGCCGCTATAGTGCAAGGTCCAGACAACACGAATATATGCAACGAATGCATAACGGTGTGTTCGGATGCCATGAGCGAAGATCTGGGTTTTAATCCGATGTTGGAGCGTTTGGCAGAGCGCATGTACGATGAATATATGTCGGGCGAATTAAGCGATGACCCAAACAATTCACCGAACGCATTCAGAGCACCAGATGCTCATTTTATAAATGGTGCTGCTCAAAATCAGATGCCCGCATCGCAGCCATCGAGAGGTGATGCGTTGCAAGGCGGCGCAAAGACAGGCGGCTTGCCAAACGCAGATCTGGACGCAAAGGCGGGTGGTGCAAAACCAAGCGCAGATGTTGTGTTAGAAAACTTGCCCACCCCTCGTGAGCTATACGACAACTTGTGCGAATATGTGGTGGGGCAAGACAGCGCAAAGCGTGCGCTATCTGTTGCAGTTTACAATCACTACAAACGCATTTCCACGAATACGCAAGCTCAAACAACCCACGACGCAAGCGATGTTTCGCCAGACACATCTTCGTTTGACGGCGAGGATGCAAACACACAAACAGACGCGCAAACAGACGCGCAAGCAAACGCTTCCGCAGATAAATTTGCCGATGTGGAAATAGACAAGAGCAACATTTTGCTGCTCGGACCAACGGGCTCAGGCAAAACGCTTTTGGCCCAAACGCTTGCCCGCACGCTGAAGGTGCCTTTCGCGATAGCAGATGCCACTACGCTCACCGAGGCGGGCTATGTGGGTGAAGACGTCGAAAACATATTGTTGAAACTCATCACCGCCGCAGATGGAGACGTTTCACGTGCAGAAATTGGCATCATCTATATCGACGAGATAGACAAGATTGCAAAGAAGGCAGAAAACCTATCTATCACGCGCGATGTTTCAGGCGAAGGCGTGCAACAAGCACTCCTAAAAATTGTGGAGGGCACCGAGGCCAGCGTGCCTCCGCAAGGAGGCAGAAAACACCCTCAACAAGAGCTTATCCACATAAACACTCACAACATCTTGTTTATCTTGGGCGGCGCATTTGTGGGGCTGCCAGAGATAGTGGCGCAGCGCGTGGGTAAAAGCGGGCTTGGTTTTAGCTCAGATGCGCCACTCACAAAAAAGGAAACGGAAGCGCAACTGCTCGAGCAAGTGTTGCCCGAAGACCTAAATAAGTTTGGCATGATTCCAGAGTTTGTGGGCAGAATTCCTGTTATAACCAACTTGGAAGAACTCACAGAAGACGATTTGGTGCGCATCTTGATTGAGCCAAAAAGTGCCTTAACCAAGCAATATGAAAAGATGTTTGCCATGGAAGATTGCACGCTCACATTCACCGAAGATGCCTTGCGTGCCATAGCGCATGAAGCCCTTGAGCGCGCGACGGGTGCTCGCGGGTTGCGTTCAATCTGTGAGCGCGTGTTGTTGGATGTGATGTATGAATTGCCTGAGGTAGCTGGTGAAAGCCGCGTTGTTGTTCGCGAAGATGCCATCGTGGAAGGTGTCGCGCCAAAAATCGAAACCGACGTTGACGATGAACAGGAGATGCTAAATGTCTAAAGATGCTCAGTCGAAGAAACAGACATCAAAAAAAGTTGATTACGATTTTTCTGCGCACGAAAAGCCAATCTTTGACGCATGGAAAGACGCAGGCTGTTTTCAGCGCACGAGCGGCTTTGGAAAGTGCGCAAACCATGGCTATACAGTAATCATTCCGCCTCCAAACGTGACGGGTGTGCTTCACATGGGGCATGCGCTAAACGACACCATTCAAGATGCGGTGGTGCGCCGCGCTCGCATGCGCGGATATCAAACGCGTTGGATTTTAGGCACAGATCACGCGGGCATTGCCACGCAAACAAAGGTAGACAAACACTTAGCTTCCAAGGGAATAAACAGGCGCGAAATTGGGCGCGAAAAGTTCATCGAGGCTTGCCAGGAGTGGCGTCGTGAATATGGCACCACCATAGTAAATCAAATTGCCACGATGGGGTGCAGTTGCGATTACTCAGATGAGCAATTCACGATGAGCCCCGAATTTTCTCGCGCGGTGCGCCGTGTGTTTGTGGATTGGTATCACGACAACCTCATCTATAAGGGCAAGCGCATTGTGAATTGGTGCCCGTCTTGCACCACAGCCATAGCAGACGATGAAGCAGAATATGAGGAAGAAAGCGGCCACTTGTGGCACTTGCGTTACCCGCTTAAAGAACCTGTGGATGGCAAAGATTACTTGGTGGTGGCAACCACGCGTCCTGAAACCATGTTGGGAGACACTGGCGTGGCCGTCAATCCTAAAGATGAACGCTATAAAAACTTGGTTGGAAAAACGGTGCTTTTGCCCATCGTGAATCGCGAAATTCCCATCTTTGCAGATTTCTATGTTGATGCAGAATTTGGCACGGGGTGTGTGAAGGTTACACCTGCGCATGACCCCAATGACTTTGCGATGGGGGAGCGCAACGGGCTAGAAAAGATAAATATCTTCGATGAAACTGCGCATGTGGTGGAAGGTTATGGCGAATTTAGCGGCATGAGCCGTGAGGAATGCAGGACGACTGTGGTAAAGAAATTTGAAGAGCTGGGCTTGCTTGATCATATAGACGACCACGACCACAGTGTGATGCACTGTTATAGATGTCACAACACGCTTGAGCCATGGCTCTCTGAGCAGTGGTTTGTGGCGGTGGACGGCTTGAAAAAACGCGCAAGCGCGGCTGTGAAATCTGGTGAAATCAAATTTTATCCTGCTCGCTGGTCTCAGGTATATCTTGACTGGCTGGAAAATTTGAAGGATTGGTGCATCTCGCGTCAGCTTTGGTGGGGTCATCAAATTCCCATGTATTACTGTGACGCGTGTGGTTTTGAAGATGCAAGCGTAGATGCGATTGATATATGTCCAAAATGTGGCGCACACCTGCGACAAGATGAAGATGTGCTTGACACATGGTTCTCAAGTCAGCTTTGGCCATTTGCCACACAGGGCTGGGGCACACAAGGCATGGCTGCACCCGACTTGCAAAAATTCTACCCCACACAAATGCTCTCTACCGCGCGAGACATCATGGGGCTATGGGTTGCGCGCATGGTGATGGCGTCTGAATATTGTTGCGACTCTATTCCTTTCAAAGATGTGGTTATTCACCCCACGGTCATGGCGGCAGACGGCAAGCCCATGAGCAAAAGCCGCGGTAATGGCGTAGATCCTGTAGAGCTCATGAAAAATTATGGCGCAGATGGCATGCGCTTTGGCTTGCTTTTGCAAGTAACAGGCACACAAGCCATGCGCTTTAATGAACAGAAGTTGGAGAGCAGCAGAAATTTTGCAAACAAGATTAGAAACGCTGCCCGCTTTGTTTGCATGAACTTAGATGACTATGTGCCAGGTGCACCCGACCCTCAAACGCCCGCTGACAAGTGGATTTTCTCCAGATTGGCGCGTCTTGTGTCGCGCATAGATATGGCCTATGAAACTTATGAGTTCGGCGAGATTACGCGTGAACTTTATGCATTTTTCTGGAATGAATTCTGCGACTGGTACATCGAATTCTCAAAGAGCCGCTTGGCTGGCGGGCAAAAAAATGGAGTGGGTGCGCAATCGGAAACGCAAGCGAACGCGCAGGTGGGCACGAGTGCGCGGACAGATGCAGACGCGCAGGCTCAATCACATGCAGGCGCGAGCGCGCAACCTGCCGCAGATGAGCGCACCACATGCCAGCGAAACTTGGTTTTTGTGCTCGATACGGCCATCCGCCTTTTGCACCCGATTATGCCTTTTGTCACAGAAGAGATTTATGCACAACTGCGCGAGGCTGGGGCAATCCCTGAGCGCCAAAGTGATGAAAAGTATGCAGAATTTTTGATGATGAGCGCTTGGCCAGATGCTGACGCGCTGAAAAAATATGAAGATGAGCCTGCAGAGCGTGCGCTGCAGCTGGTGATAGAAGTGGTGCAAGCTATTCGTTCCACGCGTGCGCGTTATGGCATATCGCCAAAGGTTGCACTTGATGTGGTGGTGAGCGCAAACGATAGTCAAAAAACGCTGCTTGAAGAGCAGATGTCTTTAGTTAAATCTCTAGGCAATGTTTCAAAATTTAATGTGTCGGCTCAAGACATTTGCGAAAAGCCTAAAGAGAACGTTGTGGTTTTAGCACAGGGTCTCGAGATATATATCGTTTTGTCTGGGTTAGTTGATTTCGATGCGGAACGCGCTCGCCTAGAGCGTGAGCGCAAGACAATCGAAAAAGATGTTGCTCTCTTTAGCAAAAAGCTTTCAAATCCTGGATTTTTAAAGAATGCGAAACCAGAGATAGTGGAAAAAGACAAAGCAAAACTTGCCTCTTTATGCGACAAGCGAGACAAATTAAACAAACAACTAGAAGAACTGGGATAAATTGGCTGAATGCGCGCACGAAGTGCTAGTGTTAAGTGCGCTGCATGTGCGCGTTGCGTGCGTGCAAGCCGCGTGCACACTGTGCGTGCTTGAAACTTATGCGTTGCGTGAGCACGTGCATTAAGCGCATGTTTTACGCGCACACGCAAAGCCCCCACCAAAACTTTTCACCAAAAGGAGCAAACACAAAATGTTCACCTCAACGCTATCAACGGCTGCCATCACCACCTTGGCTGGCATTGCGGGCGGCACGCTTGCGGTGGGCTTCATCTTCGGCATAGCGTTCTATGTTTTACTGGTCATTGCAATATGGAAGATGTTCAACAAATTTGGTGAACCTGGATATAAAGCACTCATCCCAATCTATAACTTCTACATCGTCTATAAATACACTTGGAAGGGCTGCTATTTCTGGGTGTTTTTAGCCGCTTGCTTTTTCATGGGCATCACCGACCCTTCGCCTGTGGGAAGCACCACGCTGCAATCTCCTGAATACGCGGCAACGAGTTTTTTGTCTGCTGTTTTCTTTATAGCGGCTGGCGTAATAGACATAATAAGTTCATACAAACTAAGCAAAGCCTTTGGTCACGGCGTTGGATATTTCATCGGGCTAGTTTTCTTGCCGAACATTTTTTACTTAATTCTAGGCTTTGGGAAAAGCGAATATGTGGGAAAACCATGCGTATTTCACAAAAGTTAGCACGCGTTTAATGTGTAATCAAAAAAACTTGATAGTTTTTGTATAATATGTGCACTTCCGTGTATTTTTGATTTTTTAGAGGTTGAGTATGAGTGATCTTATATCGTCTTTGTGGACGACTGAAGTGCAGATGGTGGTTGGGGCAGGGTTGGTCCTTCTGCTAATTTTATATGTATTGTCTATAGTCTGGGTGGCACGCGACGCCTATTTGCGCGGTGCTCCTTGGATTGCTTGGACCATCGTGGCCATCGTGCCCTTGGCAGGCATAATTGCCTATTGTTTGATGCGCCCGCACATGTATAGAATCGACCAAGACGAACAAGAGCTTGAAATTGCGCTCAAGCAGCGTCAGTTGCAACAATATGGAGAATGTGGAAACTGTGGTTACCCAGTTTTGGCAGATTATGTGCTTTGCCCCAACTGTCACACACGACTGAAGAATTTGTGTCCGAATTGTTCGCATGCGCTAGAGCCTCAGTGGAAACTTTGCCCCTATTGTGCAGTGCAGGTGGTGCAACCACAACAAAGAAAGCCCGCGCAGCAACGTCGCACAAAAAGTGCTCCACGACAAAGAAAGACGCAGTCAACCAAAGCAAAAACTCATTAGTTGAAACAACTTAAATAATGCAACACCCAGAAAGCTTCTGCGCATGTTCTGCTTTTTGGGTGTTGTATTGTTTTATTATCTGTGAGTTGCAAAAAATTGCTTTTTGTTCGGCAAAAAATGTTAGGCAGGAAAACTGCGAGGCGCAGAATTGCCCTTAGCGTTTGCGAGAAAGGATGTAAATCATGATGGAAAAACTGAATGCTGATGGTTTTCAAGAGAAAGTGACAAACTCAAGCGGGAAAGTGCTGGTTGATTTCTCGGCTGTTTGGTGTGGGCCATGTCAAGCACTTAAACCTGTGCTTGAAGCGGTTGCAGAAAAACATGCTCAAGACGTGAAAATCTATTCGCTCGATATCGACGAAAACAGGCAACTTGCACAACAGTTCAACATAACAGCGGTTCCTGCGATGTTGCTTTTTGTTGATGGGGAAAACACAGAAAGATTGGTTGGCTTGCAAACTGGGGAAGCGATTGAAAATTTCTTGGGTCTGCATTAGTTTTGCGCGATTGTTTTGAGGCATAGCCAGTAAAAAAATCACCACAGCAAACAAAGCGCAAAAAAAGAGAGGATGCCATGTTAGACAAATTGTCAAAAATCATAGATGCTTACGAAGAGTTGCAAGAGCATATGGGAGACCCCGATGTGATTGCAAACCAAAAAGAATACAATCGCTTGGCCAAAGAATATGCAGATCAGGGCCCCTTGGTTGCTCGTGCTCGCGAATATATTCAGGCAACACAAGACCTAGAGGCGGCGCGTGAAATGTTGTCAGACCCAGACATGAAAGATTTCGCGCACGAAGAAATATCCAGAATAGAGGGGCAGCTTCCCAAGATGGAAGAAGATATAAAATTTATGCTTATACCCGTAGATCCAGCAGACGAGAAAAACACGATTATAGAGATTCGCTCGGCCGCAGGCGGAGATGAAGCCGCCATCTTTGCGGGAGATCTCTATAAAATGTATGAGCGTTTCATTGCGTCAAAGCATTGGAAGAGTGAAACTTTAGATGTGTCGCCTTCTGAAATGGGTGGATACAACAAAATTCAATTTAAGGTTACGGGCGATCATGTATATTCCGTGCTCAAATTTGAGAGCGGCGTTCATCGCGTTCAGCGTGTTCCGAAAACCGAAAGTCAGGGGCGCATTCACACGTCCACTGCCACGGTTGCCGTGTTGCCAGAGGCAGATGAGATAGACGTTGAGATAAACGAAAACGATTTGCGCATAGATGTTTATCGCGCGGGCGGGCCTGGTGGTCAGTGCGTGAACACCACAGACTCTGCGGTGCGCATCACGCACATTCCCACAGGGCTTGTTGTGCAAAGCCAAGACCAAAAAAGTCAGTTGCAAAACAAGGTTGCTGCCATGGCTGTTTTGCGCGCGCGCCTATATGAAAAAATGTTGGCGGAACAACAGGCGGCAGAAGGCGCGAAGCGCTTAGCGCAGATAGGCTCGGGAGACAGAGCTGAAAAAATTCGCACATATAACGGCCCGCAAGACAGAGTGACAGACCATCGCATCGGTTTTTCTTCCACATATAATGGCGTTTTGTTGGGAGATCTGTTAGGCGAAGTTATCACAGCCTTGCAAGCAGCAGACAGAGCGCAAAAGCTTGAAGAAGCGGTTGAATAATTTTTTGCTGCGCCTTAAAACGCCTCAAAAATAGATGTGAACACATAGCGACATGACGAACAGCGATGCTTGGACAATAAGAAAGTTGCTGAGTTGGATTCAGCAATATTTGTTGGAAAAACTTGAAGACGTAGACAATTCGCATGCAAAGTTGTGGTCGCAGATGCTTGTGTGTCATGTAAGTGGGATGTCGAAAGTTCAGCTTTATACTTCGCTTGATGCTGAGCTTTCGCCTTGCGAGCTGAGCAAGTTGCGCGAATATGTTTATCTGTGTGGAACAGGCAAGCCCATTCAATATGTGCTGGGCGAAGCACCGTTTCGTTATTTAACGCTTAAAACTGCTGCGGGTGTTTTGATTCCGCGCCCTGAAACTGAAGTGTTGGTGTCAGAGGTTTTAAGACTTTTGCCACCAGCAAAAAAGCGCGTGGCTAGAGATTCTTTGATTGGCGAGCGTGATGGAGTGCTTGCGCTTGAGGCGCAAACACTCACGGGCGAAGGCGTGGGTGAAGCGCCGAGCGCAAACGTTCAAAGTGCCGAAATCAACAAGGAAAGCACCAATGAGAGATTGTTGGTTGCCGATTTATGCACGGGCAGCGGGTGCATCGCATGTGCGCTTGCAACCGAGCGCGATGATATAGACGTGATAGCCACCGACATCAGCCCTGCTGCCTTGGCGCTTGCAAAAGAAAATGTTTTGGGTTGTGAAGCCAGTGCGCACGCAAAAGTTTTGCTTGGCAATCTTGGTGAGCCAATAGAGCAGATGTGCCCGCAGCTTATGGGCACGTTCGATGCGGTTGTGAGCAACCCGCCCTATGTTCCATCGGGCATTTTGTGCGACATTCCGCGCAATGTTTCTTGTTTTGAACCTGCGCTCGCGCTTGATGGTGGAAAAGATGGGCTGGATATCTATCGAGACATATTGACGTGGGCACCTCGCGCGTTGAAGCACGGTGGCGTTTTGGCAACAGAACTTCACGAAACATGTCTGGACGACGCGCGTGCGCTTGCATGTGGTGCTGGTTTTCACGATGTGAAAATCACGCGAGACCTTGCAGGGAAAGAGCGAGTTTTGAGTGCTATATGGAGAGGTGTGGCTTAAGTTGAGTATATAGTTGAGCAATTTCTCGCTTGTTATATTATGCGAGTATATGAAATTCTATGTCCACTGCGCATCTGCACACCTGCGTTTCTGCGCATCTGCGTTTTATTGTTCTCTCACATTCTTTTTTTTGGTGTGTGCGTGGGTGAGCGCATTTGTGTCATGTTCGTAAAATTGTTTTATCCATAATTTTTTCTGGGTGTAAAATTTCACTCGATATGAAAGCGATTGCAAAGAAAAATATCATCAAAATTCTTGCGGGTGCGGCAGGCATTTTGCTAGGCATTGCAACATGTGTGTGCACATCTGCATTCAACGTTGGGTTGAGCAGCCAAGGCTGCGTGTGTTTGGGCGTTTTGGTGTTCGCCATTGTGTGGTGGGTGGCTGGTGTTTTGCCTGAATACGCCACGGCAGTTTTGATGGTGGTTGCGTTTTTCGTCTTCGGCAACGTGGATGTGAAAACAAGCACCGCTGCTTTTTCCACAAGCACCATGTGGCTTTTGTTCGCCGCATTTGCGCTGGGTGCTGGCATGAAAACATGCGGGCTGATGAAACGAATCGCGCACGGAATAATCTCTAAATTTCCCAACACATATTTAAGCCAGATAACAGGGGTAATCGCTGCGGGCACAGTGCTGGGGCCTTTGGTCCCCAGTTTATCGGCGAAAACCGCCATGCTCACCCCCATAGCCATGAACATGGGCGATGCGTGCGGATATGAGCGCAAAGGCAAACAACAGCAAGGCTTGTTTTTGGCGATGCTCACAGGTGTGCGCAATGTGGGGCCAGCCATAATTGCGGCAAGCCCTATTGGCTATGCGCTCTGGGGGCTTATGCCTGCAGATGTGCAAACGCGTTTCGACATGCTGCATTGGTTTTTGGCGGCACTTCCTTGGTTTGTGGCGGTGAGCATCTTAAATCTGGTGGCAATCTATCTGCTCTATAAGCCTTGCGGCTCGCTGAATAAAAGCAAGAACGCAGAACAAACAAAACATGCAGACCACGCAAAGCATGGGGTAAAAGATAGTTCTGCAGACAACAAAATTTCAACAGAGAAAAACAAACACGACTCACCAGACAACACTTCCACCCCCATGAGCACAAAAGAAAAATGCATGCTTGTAATCATTTTGCTCACAGTAATTCTATGGGTAAGCGAGCCTTTGCACCACATCTCAAGTCACATTGTGGCACTCGCTGCTTTCGTTGCCATGATTGCATGCGGAATTTTGGATGCCAAAAGCTTGAAGAGCGATGTGGCGTGGACTTCCCTCATATTCATAGGAATTGCCGTAAGTCTTTCCAGCGTGTTTGAGCAAGTGGGCATTCAAGACTGGATAGTAAGCGTTGCAAGCCCGCTTTTTGAACAGCTCTCCGCGAACCCTTATATCTTTGTGCTCGGGATAGGCGTGGTCACCATAATTTTGCGCTTTATCATTGTTTCCGAGCTGGCTTACATAAACATCGTGATGGCGTTTTTGATCCCCATCGCCATGAATGTGGGGGTAAACCCATTTGTAGTTGGTTTCGCAGTATATGCGGTGGTGAACCCGTGGTTTGCGCTCTATCAAAACCCTGTCTATCTGGCAGCGTTTTATAGCGTGGATGGCGCGATGGTGCGACACGCAGACATGGCAAAATATTGCACGCTCTATATGCTCATCTGTTTGGCAGGTCTTGCGATAAGTGTGCCCTATTGGCAGATGATGGGATTATTTGGTGGGTGAGATTTTCTGAATGTTGGGCGCACGAGACGGATTTCAAGAACATCGTGGCAGATTTTGCTTAAACGCACGCAGCAGAATTTCAAGAACACGGTGGCAGATTCAGCACAGGTCAGCTGAAAATCAAATGCGTGAACGCACAAATGCCTTACATCATCGGGCATGCGTTCGATCTGAGCATCCGCGTCCGAAATCACTTGTGAAAAATATCTCAAAGCGCATTAAACCAACTAGGCAATTACAAAAACATCGAATAATAAATTGGCAGGTAAGTAATTTTACCTTTAGTCTTAACTTCTCTAGAGTTCGACAGAACTATGCCACGCGCTATGTTGTAGTCTTTGTTAGAAGTAACATTGAACATTGATTGCATTTGACACACAGAAGAGACAACTCTTGCTGTTCCGACTTTTGATAATATGTAATAAATTTACGCTATAATTATGTAACAAAAACAGTTCAAAGGAGGTGTCAAAATGAGCTTAGCAACAGCAACAGTGGCAGAAACAAGGGCCAACTTTTCAAAAATTGCAGACTCGGTTTCAAAGTCGGGGCATTCAGTGACGGTTTTCAAAAACTCGAAACCGTGGGTGAAAATTGCACCGCTTGACGACGAATTTACTTCAATCGATTGGAAACATGACATCATCAACCCAGACCCCAAAACGGGCATCACAACGCTTCCCGCCTCATGGAACGAAGAGGAAGACGAAGGGCTTTATGACCACCTTGTGTAAACCACAGACGGGCGAAATTTGGCTTGCGCATCTTGAATTCAGCGACAGGATCTTGCCTAGAATAGACCAATAAACAAGGTTAAAACAGGCATATGACCAGCAAGAATAAATATAAAAAAGTGCGAAACTTATCTGAGGGGAAATTTTAGGGAGATTTTGAAGCTATTTTGTGCCGATATTCCAGCCCTAAAAATTGCAG
>CAVEFW010000119.1:0-10876 GCA_963615035.1 Phocaeicola dorei | reverse complement strand
TTTTCTGTGCGTTTTTTACGACTTTCTATGCAAATTTTTATACGCTGCCTGTAGTCATAGCACCAGATTTTGTGGTGGCTTTCAAATCATCTATGTCTGCTGCGCTGTCTTCTTCTCTAACTTCTGCGTTCAGATTGCTGCGAGCATAGAGTGAATATCCTGTGCCGCTCACCACTTTTTTATACGTCGAATTTTTGCTTAAGTGTGTTTCCATCTTTGAATTGGTGAAAGCAATGCAGAAATCAAAGTTATAGGTGCTCACCGTGCGTGAAGCACTTTCGGTGCTGTCTTGTGCATCAACATAATTTTTGTAGTAATGCACAATGCCGCCCGCAATGTTTGGCTCCCAAAGCTCGGGGCGTTGGTCCATGTAAACCTTGTAACCACGCCATTCCATATATCCGCCACAATTAAACGGGTTGTATATTTTCAGCGACGATTTCTCAACATTGTTTTCAGCCACATATTCATCCAGATAATCCATTGCAATCTGTGGCACAGAAGAATTGTCTTGTTCAGCATTTTCTGCGTTTTCTATCCACTTTTGCGTTGCATACCAACCAGTTGACACTAAAGCTAACACGACGATGAACGTGATGTGGAACGCTTTGTTGCTCACAAATTTGGCAATTTTTTCGTTGTTTACACATATATCTTTATATGCGCTTACAAACAAAAGAATTGCAAACAGAGAAACCAACCAGACGTTTCTTGTGTGCATCATCGAAACGGGGATGCACCCAATGAACAAACACGTTATGGGAACGTCTATGTGGCGAAGCCCTCTTTTGCCGATGGCGATGCTTCCAAGCACAATCATAGCCA
This sequence comes from Phocaeicola dorei, assembly GCA_963615035.1. Taxonomy (GTDB): domain Bacteria; phylum Actinomycetota; class Coriobacteriia; order Coriobacteriales; family Eggerthellaceae; genus CAVEFW01. Next base: position 10,051 of record CAVEFW010000119.1, on the reverse strand, counting down.
TAGTTGGAATGCCGAAGGAAGACCAAAAATCGGTGCTGCCCATCTCCGAGATATAGTTGCCATAGTTTGCCACATCGTAAGAGAGCAAAACATATGTGGCACCTTGGATGCTGTATGGATTTATGAGCAACGTGAGAGCAGAAACTATAAGTGCCACAAGCAGTGGCAGGCGTTTGTAGTCGGAAAGATAAAAAGCGGGCGTTATCGGTTTTTTGAAGTGTGCGAATATTGCTGGTATGTTTGGGATTAAATATAACACGATGATCGCCAAGTCAAATGGCGCCATGGCGGAGTGTATGTTTACGTGTATGCACGTGATTATGGGGAGTGCAAACAAAATAAGATAGTCGTTTTTTCGTCTGTATACTTCCAATATTCCAACGATAAGCACATAGAAAATCATTGAGTAAACGTGAGGGCGTTCGCTTAGATATGCCGAAAGTGAGAAAATCGCAATGGCTATGGCGAACGCGAAAACCTCGCCAGAACCCGTTTTTCTGCCAGTGATTATTCTGCAAACACCAAACAGCACAAATGTGAAAATTACGCACACTAAGAAAACTAGAATTCTTATGCCGAAAAATCCGAAGTGCGAATATGTGCCATACAAAATTACGGAATATAGCCATTGTTGAATGACTATGTTCAAGTTGTCAAACATCGCCCACGGGTTTGTGTAAGGGATGCCATTTTCTAATATTTCGCGGCCAGTGGCTAAGATCCACCACATGTCTGAGTCGTATGAGCCAGTGTTTGCATCCAAAATGGCATATCCGATGATGGCGGTAAAGATGGCGAGGAGTGTCCAGTTGGTGGGAAGGATTTTCTTTATTTTGGATGCGCAAGTTGGTTTGGGGGCGGTGTCTGGTGCAACTGCTCCGCCGCTCGTGTTTTCTTTGTTTTCTGTGATAGTTGAAATCTTTGGGTTCGCATCTTTAGTTTCGCTATTCAACTCTTGCTCCTTTTGATTGACGTGCTGGAACTCTATTTATCTATTTAATCCTCTATTTATTCCTCTACAACCTCAACAGAAGCGGTGCGCACAAGCCATCCTGCTGCTTTTTCCTGGCGAATCATCTTTCTGAAATCTGCCATGCGGTTGTGGCTTTCCCATTCCTTGCGCGCTTCATCGCCATCTTCTGCAGCAGCAAATTGTTTGTCTACATCTTCAGGTGTCACTTCCATATCAAGGTGCGCAAACAGTGCTTCAAGTGCTAAATCGCACGCAGCACGATGGTGCCCTATGGTTTCTATCTGCTCACGCAACTCTTCACGCTGAATGTTGTTTTTCAAGATGTGTTCTTGCAAACTTGAACCTTCTTTTTCCAAGTTGCGAATGTATTCTTGACTCACGTCTTGGCAGATGAAATCCACATAATAGCGTGGGATTTCTCCCTCTAAGCGTTTGATGAGCTCTGCAACACACCTATCTTCCATAATCTTTGGCAACTTCTTGCGCTTTTCCATATTTATGGAATTTTCAATGGCGCGGCGCATGTCTTTTACGTCTTCTGCGCCCACTTTGAGCGCAAATTCATCGTTTATTTCAGGCAACACACACTCGCGAAAACCCTTCACTTCCACGTTTGCGTGCAAAGTGGCTTCGCCGAAGGCAGAATTTATTGTGCCATCAGAATCTGTGGCATCGAAGTCGAAATCCAAGGTGTCGCCTGTGCGTGCGCCAATGATGTGTTGGTCAAAATCGGGAGGCATGGTGTTTTTACCTAAGCCCACAAGGCGCTCCACATCTATGAGCCCGCGGATAAAAGTTCCATCGGGCTTTGAACAAGACACCACCAACATTACGTAATCGCCCATTTTTGCCTCATGTTTGGGGTCTGTTATGTCTTTGAACGAATGGTAATATTCACGCAAGTTTTGCAAGTGTTTTTCAATTTCTTTTTCTGTGGCAACTTCTGGGGGCATCTCTATCTTCACTGGGTCATATGAACTAAGCGTCATGGTGGGCGGCACAAGACCCGAAACTGTGAACGTGAAAGGTTTGCCGTCTTCCATGTTGCCGTCCACATTGAATTCAGGGTCTGAGATGAAGATTATGTCTGCGTCGTCTATGGTCTTAAAGCCAAGCGTGTTCATCATTTTCTCAGCGGCACCTGTGTATGCCTGTTCGTGGCCGCCAACGCCTGCTTCCATGACTTCCTTGGGTGCTTTTCCTTTGCGAAACCCAGGCACATCCAAATCTTTCAAGCCATCGAAATATTCTTTTATAGCCGAATCCACCTCTTGGGTTGTGGCACGCATGGTGAGCACCAATTCGCGACCTGCGTCTGTGTCTTCAAATGTTTTTTGCGTTATCTCCATTCTTCCTCCTGCTTTTTTTTGTTTGCGTGTTTGCATGTTTGTCATAATTAGCGTTGCATATTTTAGTGCATGAGTTGCTGCTTAAACTGTGAAAAATGCATAAATCGTTTCTGAACATATAACTTTAATAGGAGTTTCGTAAAAACGTTGATATTGATTTATTCGACATACAGATTATATATATTGACGTATATATTCTTATTGTGTATATTTCATGAATTGCTAGCACGGCAGAGATGTAATGGCGTGAGAGAAGTGGGCGTGGCGCAAGCATCGCAGGTATCGCAAGCATTGCAAGCACCGCGGGCACCGCAAGCATTGCAAAATTGCAAATATTGCAAGCACCGCAAAATCGCAAGCATTGCAAATATTAAGCAAAGCCACAAACAACAGATCTGCACGCTTTTGCACACGCTGTGATGGCAACAGTAATTAAAGTTGGCAAAACGCCATCATACAAGGGAGGACATAACCATGAATTCAAAAACTGCAAAACACACAAACAAAATTAGGGCGGTGATTACTGGCATCTTGATGTTTGCGCTTGTTGCAGCAATTGGGCTTGTCGGTTGCAGTTCTAATTCGTCTAACACGAACAATGCAAACAATTCAAGTGCAAACAAATCGAGCGAAAAGGTGGAGTTGCAAATTTTTGCTGCAAATTCGCTCAGCAAAGCACTGGAAGAAATTCAAACACTTTACACCGACAAAAACCCAAATATCACATTTTCTGACACACAATATAAAAGCTCTGGCGAGCTGAATTCGATGCTAGAGGCTGGCAGCTATGCCGACATCGAGATCACAGCTTCAAAGGGCACAATGGACACAGCAGTGCAAAAAGGATATGTAACAGAGAGCACTCGTTTCAACATGTTCAAAAACGATCTTGTGATTGTTGCTGCTGAAAATTCTTCCATCACAGAATGCACATTGCAAGATGTGGCTGAAGGCAAATATAAAGTGGCTGTGGGCGACGATTCTGTGCCAGCTGGAAATTATGCCAACCAAGCCCTGAGCACCGTTGGTTGTTTTGTAGACCCAGACGGCAAAAAGGGTTCTGAGAGTGCTGGCAAGGCAAACGGCACAGACGCATATGCGGGCACTCCATTGGCTGGCAAAGTTGTAACTCAAACTTCTGTGGGCAATGTTTGCAAGCTTGCTCAGTCTGGCGAAGCCGATGTGGCTTTCGTTTACACATCTGATGTATATCGTTTTGGTGGCGTAAAGATTGTTGGCACCGTGGAAGCTAGCGCACACAAAAACATCGTTTATCCTGGTGCAGTTTGCCAACAAAGCAAAAACGCAGATGCTTCAAATGATTTCTTGAAATGGTCTACAACAGACTCTGAGGCCATCAAAATTTGGCAAAAATGGGGCTTTGAACTTGCATAAGTTCAACGTCTTGTTTGATGTGTGAGATATTTTGAGCATTTGAATTTACAAGAGAAAAAGGCGGGCGTGTGCTCGCCTTTTTCGTTTTAGTTGGATGTTTTGGAGGATACATGAGGCATGCAAAAACGCATAGAGCGTGCATAAAGATTTGCTTGTGCTTTGTTTTGGCGGGGCTGGTGTTTACAAGCGTGTTTGCACCAGTTTTCAGCGCGTGGAAAGGTGGCCCGGGCGCAGGCATTGCACATGCGCAAAGTGCAACGCTGGAAGGCTCTGGGGATGTTTCTCAGACAAATGTGTCTGCAGACGGAAAGTCTGCGACGCTGGGTGCAAATGATGCAAAATTTGCGCTAAGCGATTTCTCACGTGCGCAAAAAGGCACAAATTCCACCGTGGATAACGCAGATGGCAGCGAAACATACGCAGGATATAGATATTACGTTTCGGGCAGTGCTGGGTGTCCTGTGGTTATAGGCATGAATGGATATGTGGTTGTATATGTGCCTGAAAGCGCCTCTGATAAATTTGGCTTTAATTTGAGTGATGCGCAAGCGCAAAACGAACTGAAAAGTTTAATAGTGTCTCTCGACGTGAAAAACGCGAACGGCGGCGAGGAACTTAGTGCTGCAAACACTTGGCATTTTACGAGCGACAAACAATTCAACGTGGGCAGTGTGCAATTTCAATTCGACAAGGAAGTGAAAGCGGGTCAATTCTATGCCTGTGTTTTAGGTGTGGATGGCAGCGATGTTACCAGCACTTCTAACCCTGCATATAACAAACCCACCCACGCAGACATGTTTGAGCTAGTGGAACCTTCTGCGGCAAACATCGTTGCAGGGGCTGGCGCATTTGAACAGGTTGTTGAATTTTTAACGACGCTTGACTGGAGCCCTCTTTGGATAACGCTTAAAACCACGGGCGTGGCCATCGTGTTTATATTTGTGTTGGGGCTTTTAGCGGCATATTTCACGCTCCAGATAAGCCCGCGTGCACAAAATGTGTTCGACTCTATCTTCACTATCCCCATGGTTTTGCCGCCCACGGTGTGCGGCTTTGTTTTGCTTTTTTTGTGTGGAAGCAAAACACATTTCGGCAAATTCTTCATAGACATTGGCTTTCCGCTTATTTTCAGTTGGCCTGCCACGGTTATAGCGGCTGTGGTGGTGGCATTTCCCTTGATGTATAGAAACGCGCGTGGTGCGTTTGAAAACTTGGACCCGAATATGTTAGACGCCGCCCGCACGCTCGGCTGGAGCAGTTCGCGCATATTTTTCAAGTTGATGTTGCCGCTTTCTTGGAGCAGCATTGCTGCCGCCACGGTGTTGGCGTTTGCACGAGCCTTAGGCGAATTTGGCGCCACGCTGTTTTTAGCGGGTAATTACTTGGGCGTTACGCGCACCATCCCTATAGCCATCTATTTTGAGTGGATGAATGGCAACGATGCTGTGGCATGGTTTTGGGTGGCTATCATCATCGTGTTTAGTTTTGTGGTTATTTTGTTCATCAATTTGTGGAGCCGACGCACCACGCGATATCGCAAGCGCGAAGTGGCGAAATAAAGCAATCATTGAAAACATATATAGTCGATAGGGTGTGTAAATGTTAGAAGTTGAAATTCATAAATCGTTCGGCGGTGCTGGAAAGTCTAGGAAGCTTAAAAAGTTGCATAAGGCAAACAATTCTGGCACGCCAAAAATTGGTGCGCCAAAAACTGGCGCGCTTAAAACCGGTGAGGAAAAAACTGGTGAACAGGGAGTTGGCGAGCAAGATGCGCAATTAGGCACGTCGCCAGCCAAGCGCAAAGAGAGAAACGATAGCAACTTCCAAGCCAAGGACAGTTTTTCACTCGACATATCGTTTAAGGCAGAAAGTGAAACACTAGGGCTTTTGGGGGAGTCTGGGTGCGGTAAAAGTTTGACTATGCGTTGCATCGCAGGCATAGAAACACCAGACTATGGAAAAATTGTGGTGAACGACACCGTGTTTTTCGATTGTGCGCAAGGCGCAAAGCCACACATAAACCTAACGCCGCAGCAACGAAAGACTGCGCTTTTGTTTCAAAACTACATGCTCTTTCCCAACTTGACTGTGGAAGACAATGTGGCGGCAGGCATAGATAAAAGCGTTTCAAAGGAAGAACGCGCAAACACGATAGAAAAAGAGTTGATGCGCTTTGGTCTTACAGGGTTTAACAAACGTTATCCGGCGCAACTTTCAGGAGGCCAGCAACAGCGCGTGGCTCTGGCACGCATGTTGGCGGCAAAGCCGGAAATTCTTATGCTCGACGAACCGTTTAGTGCTCTGGATTCTCACCTAAAAGGCGTGCTGGAGCAAAACTTGGTGAGTTTGTTCGATGCGTTTGAGGGCACAATTTTATATGTAAGCCACGATATCGATGAGGCTCTGCGTTTTTGTGACAGGATAGCCGTTGTTGACACTGGCAGGATTATGGAGATGTCGGCGGGCGATGAGCTGGTGCAAAACCCGCAAAGTTTGGCAGCCATAAAATTGTCGGGCTGCAAAAATTCTCCAGAGGTTGTTGCCACGGGAGATCACGAGGTGTTTGTGCCCGATTGGGGCGTGCATTTGCACGTTTGCGCAAATGTGGATAAAGATGTGCGTGCCATAGGTGCTCGCAGCTTTCACATAGAAAAGGTGGCTGCACCTGGTGGTGAAACACACACGGCAGGTGTGGGAGAAAACGCTGGCGCGGCTGCACCTAGTGGCGCTGAAGCAACCGCGACAGGTGTGGGCGATAATGCTGGCGAGCGTGAAAATGCCAATAAGGGCGAAAACGCTGGCGCGGCTGACGGTGAAAGTGCCACCACAACCACCACCACAACCGCCGCCAGCAACAAACGCGACAACATCTTCCGTGTGCGCGTAGATCGCGTGAGCGATTCGCGTTTTGAGCGCACGGCTCTTCTGCAATTTCTAGATCGCGAAGAGTTACGCGGCAGTTGTGGCGACGAACATTCGCCAGATTGCGAATGCGATGAATTTGAATACATAAACAAACACCTATATTGGCGATGCGATAAGTTGAACGTTCGCCCTGAAGATTTGCCTAAAGAGGGGGAAACGCTATGGGTGCGCATAGATCCTGAATATTTGCATGTGGTGAACAAATAGCACAAGCTGTTGCCTAGTTTTGCTTCGGTTGTGTTTCTTGTTTTCGTGGTGTCTTTAGGTCTTTTTGTACATTTTTGAATAATGACCACATGGGCGCAATATTGGTGCAATAATGCGCTAAGATATTGCAAATGGCGCACGCGCTAGCACATTCGACTATCACGTTTGTTTGCGTCAGTTTTCAAAAAACACAAGGAGAGCCACATGACATTCATAAACACCCACTATTCAAAACTTGAGCAAAGTTATCTGTTTCGCACGATCGATGAAAAAACAAGCGCATATTTAGAGCAGCACAAAGATGCTCATCTTTTGCGCCTAGGCATAGGCGATGTCACTTTGCCTCTAGTGCCCGCTGTGATTGAGGCGATGCATAAGGCAACAGATGACCAAGCAAGCAAAGACAGTTTTCATGGATATGTGCCAGAAGTGGGTTATCCGTTTTTCAGGGAAGCCGTGGTTGAGCATTATGCGAACATATGCAAAAAAGAGACAACAAAAGATGCGGGCGGCTCGATTTCTGGTTCGATTTCTGNNTCGATTTCTGAAACAACTTCTGAAACAATTCCTGAAACAACAGAGGTGTTTGCATCCAGCGGCGCCAGCGATGATTTGGGCGATTTGTTGGCTCTGTTTAACCCAGGCACACGTGCGGCTGTGATAGAGCCTGCTTATCCTGCATATGTGGATGCCAACGTGATGAGCGGAAACACCGTGGTGCACGTGAGCGCGGGTGCTGAAGATGATTTCGCGCCAAAACCTCCAAAAGATTTGCAAGCAGATGTGGTCTATATCTGCTCGCCCAACAACCCCACAGGTGCTGTGTATACGCGCGAAAAACTGAAAGCGTGGGTGGATTGGGCAAACGCTTCGGGTGCCATCATCATCTTTGACGCGGCTTACGAAGCATTCATAACAAGCCAAGATATTCCTCATAGCATTTATGAAATTCCAGGTGCGAAAACTTGCGCTATCGAGGTGTGCTCGCTTTCGAAAACTGCAGGGTTCACGGGCACAAGATGCGGTTACACCGTTGTGCCGCACGCACTTGAGCGCGGCGGCATGAACTTAAATAGCATGTGGGTGAGAAATCGCACCACAAAAACTAATGGCGTGTCTTATGTGTTGCAACGCGCGGGTGCTGCGGCTCTTAGCAAAGAAGGCATGGCACAATGTATGGAAAACCTAGAGGTCTACAAGCAAAACGGACGCGTGTTGATGGAAGCGCTAGATGCTAAAAATGTGTGGTATTGCGGAGGTCAACATGCGCCCTATATCTGGATGAAAACTCCTGATGGTTTGTCTAGCTGGGATTTCTTCGATAAGCTGTTGGAAGAAACTCAGATTGTGGGCACTCCAGGCAGCGGGTTTGGAAGTTGTGGAGAAGGCTATTTTAGGCTTTCGATGTTTGGGTCTGCCGAAGACACACGCAAGGCTGCAGATCGCATTAAAAGCTTGCTTTAGTGTCTAAATTATAAACAACCAAGACAATGGGGGATTTCGTGTCCGAGACTGAAAAAAAATCTATCAGCGCACAAGGTGTGCGCAAAGGCATTCATGAAGAATGCGGGGTTTTAGGCATATATTTGCCTGAAAAAGATGCACTGCCATATTATTTGAGCACAGGGCTTTGCGCCTTGCAACATCGCGGTCAGGAATCTTGCGGCATGGTGATAGACAGAGACGGGTTGTTTTATTCACACAAAAGCCAAGGGCTTGTAAACGATGTTTTTTCTAACACGGTGTTAGACAATTTGGGGCAAGGCTCTATCGCCATAGGTCATGTGAGATATGGCACCACAGGCGGAAACGAAATGAACAACGTGCAGCCACACGTGATTAATCACATAAAAGGCCACATGGCGCTGGCTCATAATGGAAATCTTACAAATGCGCTGGAGTTGCGATCTGAGCTGGAGCTGGGCGGTGCCATTTTTCATAGCACGTCTGACACAGAAGTGATTTCATATATTGCAACACAAGAGCGCTTGAGTGCGCCTTCTATTGAACAGGCTTTCAGTTGTGCTATGGATCGCCTGGAAGGCGCGTATTCTTTGGTTGTTATGAGCCCCACAAAATTGATTGCCCTGCGAGACAAAAACGGTTTTAGACCTCTGTGCTATGGCGAGTTTAAGGGTGGATATGTTGTGGCGTCGGAGAGTTGTGCGCTAGATGTGATGGGTGCAAAATATGTTCGCGAAATTGAACCAGGCGAAATTGTGGTGTTCAACAAAGAAGGCGTGCGAAGCATAACCGATAATTGCAACAAAAAAGAGAGAACTTTTTGTGTGTTCGAGGCTGTATATTTTGCCAGACCTGATTCGGTGTTAGACGGCGTGTCTGTGCATTCTGCACGTGTGAGGGCGGGAGAGATATTGGCAAAAGAACACCCCGCGAGTGCCGACATAGTGATAGGCGTGCCAGATTCAGGCCTAGATGCCGCGCTTGGTTTTTCGCGTGAGAGCGGCATTCCCTATGAAACCGGCTTTATTCGCAACAGATATATTGCTCGCACGTTCATAGCGCCAGGGCAAGAAAATCGTGAGCTAAAAGTGCGACAAAAACTAAACCCTATGGCCAGCGTTGTGGGTGGCAAGAGGCTGGTTTTGGTGGACGATTCAATCGTGCGTGGCACCACAAGCAAATATATAGTGAAAATGTTGCGAGACGCAGGCGCACTTGAAGTGCACGTGCGCATTTCTGCTCCGCCATTTCTAAACCCTTGCTATTATGGAACAGACATAGATTCGCGTGAAAACTTGATAGCGTGCGGGAGGTCAATCGAGCAGATCTCAGAATATATCGGTGCAGACAGCTTGGGTTATTTGAGTATAGATGGCGTGAAGCACCTTTTGGGAGATAAACCAGAACTTGGTTATTGCGCCGCATGTTTCAACGGTGAATATCCAACTAAAGAGCCCACAGACACGCGAAAATATCGTTTCGGTGGTGCCATAAATGTGTAATTGTGTTAAAACAGCGTGCCAAAACGGTGCATTAAAACAACGAGCCGCCGCGCTAGATTCACAATGCGCCAAGCAAAACCAACTAATTTTTGAAGCATAAGGAACGAACGCTAAAGATGAATTCAAAAGTCCTTATATTGATCCCTGCATATAACGAACAAGAAAACATTGTGTCCACCGTTGAAAGTGTGGTTGAAGCAGGTTTTGACTATGTTGTTATAAACGATGGATCTACC
>CAVEFW010000118.1:0-6522 GCA_963615035.1 Phocaeicola dorei | reverse complement strand
GTGCTTCGCTTAAGTTATCTATCTCATCGCGGGCGTCTGCAAGTTCACTGGATACTGCTTTTAGAGCGCGACCTAGTGCTTTCATTGAATCCATTTAGATCACCACCCCGAGCGAGTAAAGAATGAAGTTGGCGATGCCTTCGCCAAAGACTAGGCAAGTCATTCCTACTATAAAGACAGCGTATTGTAAAAACGTTGGTTTTTCTTCTTTATAGTGTGGTACACTTTTCCTGTCTTGTTGCACCCTGCTAGCATCTCTTGCATAGCGGGGTGTTGGTTGTTTATACTGCATTTTTAATCCTTTCGTTTGTGTGGTTGGTTTTTTAGTTTGTGGATACCTTTCTCATAGGTTTGTGCTCCTTTCGTTTGTGTGTGGATAATTGCACCTCTTTTTTTTCGTTTTGTTTTGCTAACTGGTCAAGGTTTCAAAGTCGCAGTCGAAGATCTCCATCAGGCGGATTATTTCGTTTAGTTGCCATTGTGAGTTTTGTGTTCTCTTGTTGCTTAGTGCACCTGCTGAAATGCCAATTTTTTCTGCTAACTCTGCACTTATAGTGTTGTTACGTCTTAGCCAGTTTGCAATGTTTCCGTCTATTGCAACTGCTGCTGCCAGTTCCTTTTTGTTTGTCATACTTCACCTTCCTTTCATTTTCAAATATCTGAACTGACAATAAGAATACTAATTCAGATATCTGAACTTGTCAAGAAAAATATTTATTTTATTTCAAATTATTGAACTTTATTTATTTTTCTGTTACATTGTGCACATAGTTAAGCAATTAAAAAAAGAGGTGCATTATGGAATTTTGCGAGAAATTAAAAAAATTGCTAGATGAAAACGAAATGCGCCCGATAGACTTGGTGAATGCTACAAACATGGGCAAATCAAGAGTTCATTACTTGCTTGATGGTTCTTCTAAAAATCCGACTTTAGGTACGTTGTTTGAAATTACAGACGCCCTAAATATCACGATGGATGAATTACTAAAAGACGTGGACGCGCCCCCACTCTCAAAAAACAAACAATAATCTATTACCTAATTTTTTTTTGCTTTTTTTCGTTTTCCCACATAAGAAAAGCCTAGTGAACTAAGGAATTTCACCGTCATATACTAGGCGTTTTGGTGGCGTTCTTTTAATTCAATTTCTTAAATTTCCACACAAATGTGTATAACCGTTGTTGAAAACATTTAGCACTTTTTAGCACTTTTTCAAATTTTAGAAAAACAAAAAAGCCAGCGGAAACACCCGCTGACCTTATGTTTTAGTGGTGGTCGGAGGGGGACTTGCAAAATTTGCTTTGCAAATTTTCTTACGTCGCGCTTCGCGCTCCTTTCACGACAGCGCACTGCGCTGTCGTGCCCTCACGGGTTCAAGTCCCATGCAAGGGCACAACAAAAAAAAACGGCTCCATTGCTGGAGCCGTGTGTCATCAAGTGGTGGTCGGAGGGGGACTTGAACCCTCGACACGCGGATTTTCAGTCCGCTGCTCTACCGACTGAGCTATCCGACCATATGATTACGCTCAAAACGTTCAAGCGCAAGCAAGCATTTTATAGAGTGTTTTGTTTGAGGTCAAGTAATATTTTTCAAACCTCACAACAAAGCCGCCGAACCGCATACACAAAAATCGATTTGCACACATCAATTAAATGAGCCCCTACAAAAACACTCTTGGGCACAAATATAAATCTGCCCAAAGCGTGTTTGGTCGAACACTTAACAAAACGGGCACTTAACTAAGTGAAATCAAACGCAATCGCACAAATAAAAACAAATTGAGCACAAACGACCAAAAGAATATAATCTAGCACCAGCAAATAAGTTCAAAAATGCATCTGGGTTAGGGTGTAAGTTAGGGTTATAAGACATCAAACACTGGGAATTGGGAATTGTGCATTAGTTAAGAATGCAAGCTTTTCAAGGGAATTACATTGAGCATAGCAGACATAATCTTTATAGGCATAGGGCTTTCAATGGATGCGTTTGCCGTGGCCATAGGCAAAGGCTTGAGCATGAAGCGCATAAATTGGAAACATGCAACCATAATAGCCCTTTACTTTGGCGCGTTTCAGGCACTAATGCCGCTGCTTGGATATCTAATAGCGTTTAGTTTTGCAAGCCATGTAAAGCAATTTTCTCACATAATTGCGTTTGCGCTTTTGGCGTTAATAGGTGCAAAGATGATATGGGATGCAATGCATGAAAGCTCAGAACCATCCGCATCAAATCCCACGCAACATACACCATCAACGCAAAACATGCCTGCCGCGCAACCTGCACAACTCACAAGCTCCGTGTCAAACAAACAACTTGCACAACTCACAAACTCAACACCAGCCACACAGCACGCACAACCCACGCCAGCAAAACAAGCACAAAACGAAACACAACGCCTTGATCACAAAGAGCTTTTCATGCTGGCAATAGCCACATCTATCGATGCCCTAAGTGTTGGCATATCCATCGCGCTCTCAGAGGGCGACATTGCAGTTAACGCTGGCATCATCGGCATAACCACTTTCATCATCAGCTTTTTGGGCGTGATTGTCGGCAACTTTTTCGGTGCGCGATACAAAAAAGGTGCAACTGTGGTTGGCGGTGTTGTGCTGATTTTGATAGGTGTAAAAATCTTTCTGGAGCATTACGGGTTTAGCTTAGGCAACTTGTTTTTAGCCACGCTGCTTCGCTAAAAATTTTCTCTTAAAAATTCAGCGAGCACCATACAAATAGCATCTTATAGATAACACCATATAAATAACGCCCTGTAACCATCGCCCTATAACTATCGCGCTTTTCAGTCTAGCGCCCGCGCCGCTCTATAGCCCTATCGCGCCACAATTAGCGCCCGCGCCTCTTTGTAACTCAATCTATAACTCCAACGCGCAACAACCCTGGTGCCATAACCATGTTGCCCCATAACCCTGGCGCCATAGCTCCATCTATAACTCCATCGCGCCGCGACCCCCGCCATAACCAGTGCCACAACGCCCACCATAACTCCATCGCGCCATAACACCAACACCACAACTCCGCCGCCTCACGAACGCCAACACCCCCAACTCAGCCGCACTTTTTTCCTGTGAACTTTTTCCAGAATCCCTAAATCCTCCAGAACTTGAAGAATAACCAGCGAAACCACCCCACACGACTTCGGGCATTCTTGAAAAATGATTTGTAATATTTCTCAACCTTGTCGTAATCTTCATTTGTTATGGGCATGCCACCCACGCACGCACGCTCATAGATATATGTGACATCTTGGAAACTCACGCCGCCAGAGCCTTCCGTAAACGAAGCCAGAGTGCGTGCAGACGCGCTGGCATATTCTCTGGGTGTTAGATAGTCAGGCTTTTTAGCGCGCAAAAGTCGCAGTTTTTTCAAGAAAAAGTTATAGAGCACATAAACCTTATAGGCATCGGTTTCACCTTCCAGTTTTTTCAGGCGCACCTGGCGCGAATGTATGCGCCAATAGATCAGCAACCCTAGCGCAATCACCACAGCGCAAGCTATTATCACGCCCAGCAAATTCAAGAACAGATAGTTTATAGACATTATGTCTTGGTTCGGGTCATCTTCGTTATATCCGCTCATGAGCTCAACCAAACCGCTGATAGGGTCTGAATATTCACCTTGCGACGAATCTTCGCTCTCACCCTTGCCGCCATCTTCTGTGTTTTCTTGCGTCTCTTGTTGTTTGTCATTTGTTTCGTCTGTAGTTATATATTCATTCTTTACGCTTTGTTCCTGATAGATGCCGTTGTAATATTGAATTGGGTTCATGCGATATTCAAAGAACGGCTTCCATTCGGGTGTGGTTATGTCTGCAGAAATTATGGCACCATAGAAAACTGCGCACCCCACCAACACACACACCACAGACAAAACAGCAGAAAAACCAAGCGCAGATGCAAAACTAGGCTTTGTGGCTCGCTGAGATTTAAACAAACTTTGCCTGTATGTCTGAAAGATAAACAACGCCAAGAGCGTGACCAAGCACACTAAAGTGATTACATCTCCCCATGCATCAGACAGATAGGTGCGATATAGATATTGCACCATGCCACAACTTAAGATTGTAAGAAAAACCAAGACAACAAGACCTGCGGGCTTGCGTGAAAGCAAATATGTTACAACGGGCACAATCACCAACAACATGCAAAATATCAAGTTGTTTTCTGGCGAATCGTTTACAGAAAACCCTTGGGCTAACACATCTGTACTGCTGGTTATGCCCGCAATTATAGATATGACCAAAATAACGAATGTTGCAACAGCGCAAGGCATGAGCGCGCGCTTAGACCAAGACCCTGCAAATAGCACAACTAACACAACAGCTTCAACGCCAATCGTGAGTGCCAAATTGCCATAGAGTTCACGCGCGCTGTTGAACGCATATGCCACAGTTAAATCTAGTGCTACGCTCAATATTAAAACCAATATGAAATCAGGAATAGCAGCACGCAAAAAGCTGGATAACTTTGATGTCTGCGATTTGTTTACACTTTCCATCTATACGTTCACCTCCCCTAGCTCATCTGCAACTTCTAGCGCCACATAGCCGATGTTTGCTGTGCTCAATCTGCCCAAGCAAGCACAATAGTCTTCTCGCTCGCGGCCAATTAATCCAGGTGGCAGCGCTGCAATAAAGATGGGGTTGCGCTTTCTGCCTTTTGCTTCTATGAGCAAAGAAACCATCTCTGAAGACAAATCGGCACTGCAAACAACCAAGTTATTTTGACCATTTTGCGACAAGATGATGGAACGCATGAGCTCCAACGTTTCATTGGAATGCACTGCGTCTTTTTTCATCAAAGGCAACTCTTCAACGATGTTTTGAGCATCTACGCCGCCCCAAGAAAGACGCTTGCAACGCTCGCCATATTTATTTACGAAGTGAATTTCTGTGTCCATGCCTTGCTCTTTTGAATAGTTCGCCAGCGAAAAAGCAGATTCCACAACGGCATCAAACATGCTCATCAGCGCCTCTGTGTTTTCGCTTTCTGCATAGAAATCCATCAAAATGGCCACGCCAGGGTTGTTGTGAACCTCGAATAGACGCGTCATGTAATTTTCAGAACGCGCAGAAATTTTCCAGTGAATAGTTTTCAGCGGGTCTCCTGGCACATATTCACGCACATAGGCATAGTCTAGCGAATCTGAAAGCGTGGCTTGATGTGCCCTTTGCGATTCAAGCGATGCATCGTTTGAATAGGTTATGCGCTTGATGGGCACTGTGCGCGGGGTAACAAACACCTGCGTTTGCTTTGAACAAGGAATGTGGCTTGTGAACAAACGCAAAAAATCACATATCGTAACCTCATATACGCCCGCGTTATATGTGCCCACGTGGTCAAAGCGCACCTTAAACTCCATGGTATATTTAGCCTTGGGCGATAGGGCCAGCGTTGTGTTTATGGTCGTGAGCGGCCTGCCCAAGCTATCGGAGATATAGATTAAAACCTTTATGCAGAAATAAAATAAAATTCGATTGTTTTTAAATGTTGTGGCGACAACAACGTCTTCGCCTTTTTTGCATGAACCAATAGCAGCACTCTCTGAAATTTCCAAACCGTTTTTCAGCAAACAAAGATAGATGAACGCAAGCACTATAGCGCAGATGAGCGATATGAAAGGCACCCAGCCCACAACCGTGGCGTGGTAATCTGAATCGCCTATCATGAATGCGCCAAGCCCGCATATCACAAGCAACAGCAAAACAGAGACAATCTTTAAGATGATTTGTCGCGTTTCGCCTTTTTGTCGAATGTGCGCGTGCACAGGCTGGCTTTTTGTCTGCCTGCGCGCCCGAGGCGTTGGCTGTTTGCTTGCACGAGCGTTAGCTGGCGCATTTGCTGGCGCATTTGCTTGCGCCCCACGCGCCGCGGCATCTGCATTTGCCTGCGCCCCACGCGCCGCGGCATCTGCATTTGCCTGCGCGGTTGCCTGCGTGTTAGCGCCTGTTTGTTCGCTTTGACTGGCTTGTGTCTGTTCAGAGGTTTTGCTAGAGGCATTTTCTACGCTCTGTGCCATTAGTCTTGCCCTCTAACTTCTGCCTCGCCTACATTTGGAACAGCGATGGAATCTACTATCGCATTTATCACGGCTTCTGGCGTTCTGCCGTTAATCTTCGCCTCGTGTGTCAAGATTACTCTGTGACACAAAACAAACGGTGCCAAATATTTCAAATCGTCTGCAATCACATATGCTCTGCCACACATAAGCGCCCAAGCGCGTGCAAGGTTGATAAGCGATATAGAACCACGAGGAGAAGCACCGCAAGAACACTCGGGCATAGTGCGTGTGGCGCTGACAATTTGCACGGCATATTGTGCAATGCTTTCTGCCACGTGCACATCTTCTGCAAGCTTTGCAACATCGCAGATTTCTGAGCCGCTCGCAACAGGTGATATTGCAGCTTTGGCGGCCTTTGTGTGCAAGACCACTTTCACCTCTTCGTCCATCAAAGGATATCCCATGGAAAGCTTGATTAAGAAGCGGTCGAGCTGCGCTTCAGGCAAA
>CAVEFW010000117.1:0-2270 GCA_963615035.1 Phocaeicola dorei | reverse complement strand
TTGGTTGCCTTTGTTGCCACCTTGCGTGCTATAAACGACAGATCCATCTTCGCGCGTGATAATCTGACCGCGGTTCGTTTGAATCAAACTCTCGAATGGTTTTGACTCGATTGCCTGGCCTATCGCCACCAAAACAACATCGCAGGGAATTGTCACTTCTTCCACATCGGCTGGAATGGGCGCTGGTCTGCCACGTTTCACCGTGCTAATCATCTGCGGTTGCACCACAAGACCGCACACATTGCCCGCGTCATTTGCCTTTATGCTCACAGGCGCCATGAGCGGAGATATCTGGCAGTTTTCAGCCATCGCCTCTTCTATTTCTTCGGCGAGCGCCGTCATATCTTCAATGCGTCTGCGATACACACACTCAACACTTGCAGCCCCCAAGCGCTTTGCGCTGCGCGTGCAATCCATTGCCACGTTTCCGCCGCCTATCACAACCACGCGCTTGCCAGATAAATTGATGGGCGCGCCTTCGCCTGCGGCTCGCAAAAATTCAACGGCACTCAGCACGCCCCTCGCATCTTCACCTTCGCACCCAAGTTTTTTTGCAACGTGAGCACCAATGCTTAAACAGAGTGCATCGTGTGTTTCGCGGAGATCTTCGAGCGTGATATCTTTGCCCACACACATATTACACACGCTTTTAATGCCCGTGCTCAAGATGAAATTGATATCCTCGTCTAACTTTTCTTGAGGCAAGCGATAATCGGGAATGCCATAGCGCACCATGCCACCCAACTTTTCGCGCGTCTCATAGATTGTCACCTCATGACCCATGAGTTGCAAATAATATGCCGCAGTAAGACCCGCAGGCCCGCCACCTATTATTCCCACCGACTTTCCCGTGGCTGGAGCGTTTTCTTGCACGGTGTATGCGGGCGCGTTGTCTGCCGCAAAACGCTTAAGCCCGCAAATGTTCACGGAACTATCCACTAAATCACGCCGACAAGACGCCTCACATGGGTGTTCACACACATATCCACACACGGCAGGAAGTGGGTTGTCGTTTCTGATAACTCGCATGGCATCGCTTAGGCGCCCCGCACGCACCAAAGAGATATAGGCAGGAATATCCACGTGAGCCGGACAAAGTGCCTGACAAGGCGCATATTTGAAATGCTTAGTTGAGCACCTGTCGTCTTCCACGTGCGATTTTATATCGTCTTGGAAGTTTTTCATGCCCTCTAACATCATGCGCCCCGCTTCAAAGCCGATGGCGCAATCAGCAGAATCGAAGAGCACTTGAGATGTGGTTTGCAAAAGTTTCACATCTTCGGGTGTGGCCTCACCTTCCATGATGGCTGTGAGCAGCTCCATTATCTGGCGCAGCCCCACACGGCACGGCGTGCACTTTCCGCATGATTCCGAGGAAAACAAACAAGCGAGTGAAAAAAGATAATCCACGGGGCATTGCTCTGCGGGCATGGCTGTGATGCGTTGTGCCGTGCGCTGGGCAAGCGTTTCATAGCCTTGTTCCACAAGCGTGCGATTTTCTATGACTAATCTAGACATCTATGTTGCTCCTTTCTAGGAAAAGTTTGGTTTTTAAGTAGCGTTGAACTTTGATTGTAGCGCACACCTTACACATTCAGGCACAAAACGCGACACATCGGAGTTTAGGTGTGCCAACTCGCGCACAATAGAAGATGACAAGTGCATATATTTCGGCGGCGACATGATGAACGCCGTTTCTATTGTGGGGTCTAGTTGATAATTTAGCGCAGCTTGCTGAAATTCATATTCAAAATCTGTTACAGCTCGCAAGCCTTTTACCAAAACTTGCGCATGCACAGATTTAGCGAAATCGACCAAGAGCGTGTCGAATGGCTCTACGCGCACGTTTTCTATGTAAGACGTGGCTTCGCGTGCCAGCTGCGTGCGCTCTTCCAGCGAAAAGAGCGGGTTTTTCCCAGCAGACGCAGCCACCCCCACCACCACTTCGTCAAATAGTTGTGCCGCACGAGCAATAATATCCAGATGACCATATGTGATGGGGTCAAAAGTGCCAGGTGAAAGTGCTATTTTTTTGTTGTGATTCATATAAACCTAACTTCTATGAAAAGGTGTATAAGTCTTTTGTGGCGTGCTTGAATTCAGCGTAAACTTGCTTCGCTATTTCTTCATCGTTCACCAGCTCAAATTCGGTTGGCTGACCTTCATCATCTATATCCAAAACTTCTAAAACAAGCACTTCACCGTCTGTGAGTGCTTCATTTTCGTTTTCAAGTTCTATAAATAAGCCATATTTTCGATTGTCTTTCAAG
>CAVEFW010000116.1:0-5002 GCA_963615035.1 Phocaeicola dorei | reverse complement strand
GAGTGATTATTTAGGAAATTCGGGAGATTGTGACCCGTATTAAAGTAACGCGATCGAATTGCAATCACACAACATCACATAGATGTTATTATAGCAAAGAAGAGTTGCATAAATATAGTGCACGCATAACTAACTTGAGAACAATTTAAGAGTATAATTTTCAGTAATTGTTGCAAAATTAAAGGGAAGCAAACAAACAAAGCGAGGGGTGTTCGCCATGACTAAAAATCGCTATACCGAAGAGGCGGCAGTGCAAAAGCCCGCGGGAGATTTGTTGCGATGTTTGGGCTGGGATGTGCACTTTTGTTACAACGATGAAACTTTTGGCAAAAGAGGCACTCTGGGGCGCGAGAGTGAACGCGACGTATTGCTCAAGCGCGATTTGGAATTCGCGCTCGTTGAGCTAAACGAACACCTAACCCGCGAGGAATGCACACAGGCAGCAAAAACGCTCGCACACGTTTTTGTGGGCGATTCGCTTCTGCAAACAAACGAAGCGAAATATAAAATGCTCACGCGCGGAATTCCCATTACGCGCACGCTTGCAGATGGTTCAACGCGCACAGAATATGCGCAGGTGTTCGATTTCGCGCACCCCGAAAACAACAGTTTTGTTGCGGCAGAAGAACTCTGGGTAAAAGCCTCTTTATACAGAAAACGCGCCGATTTGGTGGGCTTTGTGAACGGCGTGCCTTTGCTTTTTGCCGAATTCAAACGCCACGACAAAGACATAATTCGCGCCTATGAAGACAACTACAACGATTATCAGGACACAATCCCGCAGATTTTTTACTACAACGCATTCATCATGTTGTCAAACGGCATTGAATCGAAAGTGGGCACGCTGGGAAGCCCCTATGAATTTTTCCACGAATGGAAGCGCTTGGAAGAAGCGGATGCGGGCAGTGTTGCGCTTGAAACGATGCTTTTAGGCATGTGCAACAAGAAAAACTTTCTCGATTTATTTCGCAATTTCATTTTGTTTGATCACGCGCGCGCGCCTGTGGCAAAAATTCTGGCGAGAAATCACCAGTTCTTAGGCGTGAACGAGGCGGTGCGTGCCTATTCAGAACGCAAGTTCAACAACGGCAAGCTCGGCGTTTTTTGGCACACGCAAGGTTCTGGCAAAAGTTATTCGATGGTGTTTCTCTCCGAAAAAATCAGGCGCACGCAAAGCGGGTCTCCCACGTTTTTGATTTTGACTGACCGCGATGAGCTAAACAAACAGATTAGCGAAACGTATGAAAATTGCGGGTGTTTGGCTGGTGTGCCCGCTTCGCGATGCGTTGCATCCAGCGGTAAAGACCTTACAGAAAAATTGCGCGGAAACCCGAGCTACATTTTTTCGCTTATCCAGAAATTCAACAAGCCGAATGCTGCGCCCATCTATGCAGATTACGACATAGTTGTGTTTTCCGATGAGGCGCACAGGTCGAACAACGGCGTATTCGCGGAAAACATGGTGCATCTTTTGCCAGAAGCCTCGCGGCTTGGGTTCACGGGCACGCCCATTCTAGATTACGACAATTTGACAAAGCGCACTTTCGGTGGATATGTTTCAGTATATGATTTCAATCGCGCTGTCGAAGATGGCGCAACGGTGCCCTTGTTCTATGAAAACCGCTCTGATAAATTGAGCATAGAAAATCCAGAAATAAACGATGAACTTTTGCGTGCCGTTGAAGAAGAAGACTTAGATGAAAATCAGGTTGAAAAAATTGAGAGGCAACTTGGTCGCGGCATTCACGTGATTATGTCTGAGGAGCGCCTGCGTGCCATCGCGCGCGATTTCGTGAGCCATTATTCGGGCATCTGGGAATCGGGCAAGGCCATGTTTATCTGCGTGAATAAAGTTACGTGCGTGATGATGTATAACTACGTGCAAGAATATTGGGAGCAGGCCATTCGCGATGAAGAAGCAAAGCTTAAAGGATTGGGGCAACAAGAACAACTGGAACTCAATCGCAAAATTGAATGGATGAGAGGAACCGAGATGGCGGTTGTGGTGAGCCAAGAGCAAAACGAGATAGATGTGTTTCGCAAATGGGGGCTAGATATTGAACCACACCGAAAAAAGATGTGCGAGCGAAACCTAGAGAAAGATTTCAAAGATGCAAACCACCCGTTCAGAGTGGTGTTTGTGTGCGCGATGCGATTAAGGCGATTTATGCTCACCTAAATAAACAGCGCGACCACGCCGACACGACAGATCTTTTGGTTAAGCTTCAAGGCATAGTGGATGAGCACATCGAAGTTTCAGATGCCAGCGAAGATGCCAAGGCGAACACGCGATTTGATGTGAGTGGGATTGACTTTGATAGGCTCTCTCAGGAATTTGCGAAAAAGAAGCACAAGCACCTAGTTTTGGGTGATCTGCGTGCGGTGATTGAAGGTCGCCTTTCTTTGGCGCTGAAAGAAAACCCGCGACGCGTCGATTTTTTCGAACGTTATGAACAAATTATTGAAAGCTACAACTCCGAGCAAGACAAAGCCACGATAGAGAAAACGTTTAACGATTTGATGCGGCTTTCTCGCGAGCTTGATGAAAAGCAAAAGGAATGGATCCGCGAGGGTTTTGAGAGCCAACAGCAGATGACTGTGTTCGAGATGTTGTTCAAAGAAACGCTCTCACCCGCGGAAATTAAGAAAGTGAAGGCCGTAGCGATAGATTTGGTGGCAGACATAAATGATCGCCTGTTGAAGATGGTTCACTGGACTGAAAAGGAAGAAACAGTGAGCCAGGTGAAAGTGATCATTCGCGATGCGGTGTATCAATTGCCTGAAGAGAGTTACCCCGATGAAGTGTTGCCCATGTGTGTGGAAGAAATTTTCAACTATTTCTATGAACTCGAGGTGGCAGCATAGGGGTGTGAACTTGAGGTGGCAGCATAGGGGTCGTGGGGCGACTTATAACTTATTATTGTTTCTGCGAGCACAAACTAAAAAAATGTTGAGTGATTAGACTGTTCGATTGTAAAATTGTTTTGCTGTTCGATTGTTTTTTTATGAAAGGCAACTATGTTTAAGAAATTATTATGTGTGATATTCAGTGCGTCTTTGGTGCTTTGTGCGGCGCCTGCTGCGGCGTTTGCTAGTGTTGCAACGCCTAAGGCAGCGTTTGCTGGTTCTGCAATGCCTGCCGCGGCACTCGTTAATAGTTCGGCGTTCACCAGTGCTGCGGCACCCAACGCGGCGTGTGTTAGTGTTGCAATGCCTGCCGATGAAATCTTGGCTGGCGGCTTGAACAAGGGCTTGAATAAGGGCTTGACCCAGGGCAAAACCCAAGGTTTGGCAGAAATCTTGGCAGAGGGCAACAGTGCATGGCAATCTGATTGGCAAGGTTACACAAATGGCGGCAGTGCCACAACGCAAGCCAACACACCTAAAGATAGCGCGAAAGAGGCTTGGGTGTTTGACTATGCAACACACACTGGCGATGTATGGGCTAGTTGCAGCGAGCCTGTGCTGGCGGGCAGCTATGCATTCATTGCCGTGAACGACAAGCTTCTAAAGATAGACAAGGCAACAGGCAACGTGTCAGGCGAGGCGCAACTGAAAGCTCGCATTAGTTACACTTGTCGCCCTGCATATGCAAACGGTGCAATAGTTGTGCCCCAAAATGGCGGGTGCGTGCAGGCTTTTTCGGCAGACACCTTGAATGCACTCTGGGAAACAGATGCGCTGAGCAGTGCGGCTCAGGCAAGTTGCACCGTGAACATAGATGGGGGGTATGCATACGTCGAAACCGTAGATTCTGTGTGGGACGCAGATGCGGGAACTTCGGTTTATAGCAACGGCTATCTTTTGAAAATCGACATGGAAACTGGAGCCGTTGTGTGGCAAATTCACGACGCGAGCGACGGTTATTATTGGAACGGTGCGGTTGTGAGCGGCGATTATTTGATAATTTCCACACTCACAGGGCGTGTGCGTGCAATCAATTTGCAAACAGGAGAAATTGCAAGTGAGCACGCGCTGAACGTGGCAGTTAACACAGATTGCGTTAAATCTGCAGATGGCACGCGCATCTATGTCGTGGCACGCGACGGAAGTTTGTTTGTGCTATCTGTCGATGACCGTGGACAAATTGCAGAAGTTGCCAAAAAAGACATTGGCCTTACGGGCAGCACATGCACCCCAACCATTTTAGATGGCAAAATGTATGTGGGGGGAGAGGCAACGGAAGATGCAAATAAAGAGGCAACGGAAGGCGTGAATGAAGCTGCAACGGAAGGTGTGCGCGAAGATGCAACAAAAGATGCGAGTGAAAATGCAGCTCTCAAAGGTGCGCGCGAAGATGCAGCAGGCAACGCCACGTCTTCTGTGTCATGTTCTGCGCTTTCCATTGTGGATTTAAGCACTTTCGCCGTGCAAACCATCAAAACTGTTTCAGGTTCGCCGCTTCCTTCTGGTGGAATAAAAGGCGTGCCGCTTGTGTCAAGCAACAATCAAGGCACTTTCGTATATTTCACAGTGAACAGTGCCGAAACCACAGACTGGGTGAATTACACTTCTGGCGGCGGCGTTTATTCATATAAGGTGGGAGATGCTGACGCGAAATTGATCTATGACGCAGCGGGGTACAATCAATATTGTGATTCTCCTGTGATATGCGATGCGCAAGGTTGCTTGTATTACATAAACGATTCGGGCGTGTTGTTTAAGCTGCAAGCGGAAAATTCTGGCACTGATGGAAAAGATGACAGCGGAGATGCGGGTGATGATAAAGACAACGACAAAGGAAACTCCGACGGTGGAAATGCAGATGCGAGCGATGATAAAGATAACAGCGGTGGAAATAATGGCGAAATGAGCGGAGATGGTGGCGCGGGCGACAACAACGAAAGCAACAACGAAGACAACAACGAAGACTACGAAGAAGACAGTGATGGCGACTACGAAGACGACAGCAATGACGAGGGCGCGGATAATTACTTGGATGATCTAGCGGATGATGCTGCCCAAACATCTGATGAAACAGACCCTTCAAACACTTCTAGTG
>CAVEFW010000115.1:0-19252 GCA_963615035.1 Phocaeicola dorei | reverse complement strand
TCATCATGGCGCCAAACAAAACTTTGGCGGCACAGCTGGCAGCAGAGCTCAAAGAATTTTTCCCCAACAATGCTGTGGTGTATTTTGTGAGTTATTACGACTATTATCAGCCCGAAGCATATGTTCCCGCATCCGACACATTCATAGAAAAAGACGCAAGCATAAATGAAGAGGTTGAAAAACTGAGGCACGCGGCAACGTCTGCCTTGTTGTCTAGGCGCGACATTGTTGTCGTGGCAAGTGTAAGTTGCATTTATGGCATAGGCAGCCCAGCAGATTACGCAGGCATGGCAGTGTTTGTTGACAAGGAAAAAGAGACAGATCGCGACAAGATGATCCATACTCTCATCGACATCCAATACGACAGAAACGACTATGAACTTGCCCGTGGAACGTTTCGCGTGCGCGGAGATTCTCTATACGTTTTTCCACCGTATGCCGACAATCCTGTTCGCATAAATTTCTGGGGTGATGAAATTGAAGAAATTCAAGAGATCCACCAAGTAACGGGAGAAGTGCTAAACGAATATGAGGCATTGCCCATATGGCCTGCAAGTCATTATGTGACTGCTCGGCCAAAGCTTGAAAATGCTATCAAAACGATACAAGAAGAATTGAGAGATCGCTTGCAGCAGTTTCAAAGCGAGGACAAATTGCTTGAGGCGCAGCGCCTTGAGATGCGTGTGAGCTATGACCTGGAAATGATTGAAACAGTCGGGTTTTGCAGCGGCATAGAAAATTACAGCAGACACTTAGACGGCAGAAGCCCAGGCGAGCCGCCTTACACTCTCATAGATTATTTCCCCAAAGATTTTCTGTGCATAATCGATGAATCGCATGTCACAGTGCCGCAGATTCGCGGCATGCACGAGGGAGACAGAAGTCGTAAAGTCACATTGGCAGAACACGGGTTTCGCCTGCCGAGTTGTTTGGACAACAGACCTTTGCGCTTTGATGAATTTGAGGCGCGTGTGCCACAGTTTATATATGTTTCGGCTACCCCTGGAGATTACGAGTTGCGCGTTACACAAAATCAGGTGGAGCAAATCATTCGCCCAACAGGGCTTTTAGACCCAGAAATTTCAGTGAGACCTATCGCCAGTCAGATTGACGATATTGTGGATGAATCGTTTGAGCGGGCGAAGCGCAATGAGCGTGTGCTGATTACCACACTCACTAAAAAAATGGCGGAAGATTTAACAGATCACTTGCTTGACCGCGGAATTCGTGCGCGTTATATGCATTCAGATATCGCAACACTTGAACGTGTGGAAATTTTAACGGCACTGCGAAGGGGCGAATTTGATGTGTTGGTGGGCATAAATTTGTTGCGCGAGGGGCTAGATTTGCCAGAAGTAAGTTTGGTGGCCATTTTAGATGCCGACAAAGAAGGCTTTTTGCGAAACCATAGAAGTCTTATTCAAACCATAGGTCGTGCGGCACGAAATGCTTCGGGCGAGGTGATTATGTATGCAGACAGAATTACAGACTCTATGAACACAGCCATCACAGAAACGCGGCGTCGTCGTAAAATTCAGATGGGATACAACGAAAAACATCACATCAAGCCTAAAACTATAAACAAGGCGATAAACGACATTATGGGTCACATTGATGACGAGGTTGGAAACGCTTCAGCCAAAGACATCAATAAAGAGTTAGCACAACTATCGCGTGGTGAAATTGAGCGTGTGTTGGCAGACTTAGAGCTTGACATGGTGCGGGCTAGCGAAAACATGGAATTTGAAAGGGCGGCACAACTTCGCGATGAATTGGTGAAGTTGCGCACACAACTTGAAGGGGGCAATGAGAGCGATGTTTTGCAAGACTTAAAACGCACTGCGCGTAAGGGCAGTGCGTTTGGAAACAGAAAACATGCGGCATATGGGGGTGCAAGAAAAAACTAGTGTCCGCCGCCCGCCATCATCTTAACAGCATGCGGTAGGGCAGACACGATGCCTTCCCAGTTTTCCGTTGCTGCTTTTTTGCTTCCTGGCAAATTGATTACAAGACAAGAGTTGCGTTGCATGCAAACCGCGCGAGACAACATGGCATAAGGGGTGATTTGCAAACTGTGATATCGCATGGCTTCGGCTATGCCGGGAACTTCGCGATCGCAAACAGCGCGAGTGGCTTCAGGCGTTACATCGCGCGGGGAAAGCCCGCTGCCGCCACATGTGAGCACAACGTCAACGCCCAAATCGTCTGCGGCACGCAAAATTTCGGCTGATATTTCGCTGACATTGTCTTTCACAATGACGTGTGAAGCGCAATTCCAGCCATTTTGTGCAATGAGATCTTCCAAGGCACTGCCAGCGGTGTCTTGTGATAGGTCGCGCGTGTCTGAACAGGTGATGATGGCGAACGTTGGAGCGGGCGATGTTGTTTTGTTTGTGGTGGTCATGAGGGTGTCCTTTCGGTCTATAGTTTGAGTGTTGTGTTGGTTGTGCGAATGCTTTAGGTTTGTTCCGTGCGGGTTGCGCTGGTGTAATGCGGTCTGTGTTGTGCGGGTTGCGCTGGCGTGGCGTGTGTTTTTCGGTTTGTGTTGCCTTGATTAGTCTTTTGCTAGACGTGAATTTATCACAAAACACAGAAAAGCGCATTTATATTTAGCGCAAAATTAAAATAGCCTAAACAGAGAAAATAGTATAATTGGCGTGTGATTGTGTGATTTTTAGCAGCATTGCATAAAATTGTGCGTTGATTTACAAGCACGCGCGCTTGAAGAACAGGTTAAAACAGGTTAAAGATGAACAGAAATAACAACAACATAAATAACGCAGGCAGACGTCGCAGCACAAATTCAAGAAATGCTGGATATGCGCCTCAAAATTCTCGTCAGCCTAGGGGTAATTCTTATCCCAGGGGTAATTCTTATCCTAGAGGTAATCCTTATAGCAGAGGTGCCTGGCAACCGCCAGAAAACACAAGAACACAAACTAGATCAAGGGCAGTTGTGTTGATTTTTGTGTTGGTGCTGTTGTTTGTGGCTTTCACGGCGTATTCGTTTATAAGTGCATCCCTGAAGTCAAGCTCAAATTCAACTAGCCAAGACACAACTTTTACAGAAGATCAGTTGTTAGATCAGGCAAGCGCTGTGAACACGCCAGAGGCTGAAGCCGCCATAACGTTTACGCTTCAGGGTTGCGAAAACACATATGTTTTGGCGGGAGAGGCATATATAGAGCCTGGTGCTCATGCGGTGGAAAACAAGAAAACCGACATTTCAAGCAGTATTGTGATCGAGGGCGAGGTGGACGCCAAAACGCCTGGTGATTATGCGCTCACATATACCGCAACATCTTCTGCGGGCTTAAAGGTGCAACGAACACGCAACGTTCACGTGGTGCAAACGATGGAGAAAAACACAGCGGGTGTGCCTGTGCTTATGTATCACTATGTGCACACCGCCACAGATGCCCCCGAAACAGAGGACGCCAATTCGATTTTGAACACCAAGTTGGAAGAACAGCTGCAATGGCTGACTTCAAACAACTATTATTATCCATCTTACGCGGAACTGCGTGCGTATACCGATGGCACGCATAGTTTGCCTAAAAACAGCGTGGTTCTAACGTTCGACGATGGGTCTCCAAATTTTTTGGCGTATGGCGTGCCGATGCTAGAAAAATACAAAGTGCCAGCAACATCTTTTATCGTGGGCGTAGACAACATCTCGCCTTGCACCGAAAACGCATCGCCATACATCACATATCAAAGCCATTCATATGACATGCATCGCGCGGGTGGCACGAAAGGACATGGCGGGCGCATAAGTGCCTTAACGCAGGCAGAAGTTCTGGAAGATTTGCAAAAAAATATCACGTTGTTGGGTTCTTCTGATGCTTTTGCATATCCTTATGGCGACACAACACAAGAGGCTCAAGCAGCGGTAACTCAAGCGGGCATAAAGTGCGCGTTCACCACCAATTATGGCAAGGTTCATGTGGGGGATGACCCCACAAACCTAGATCGCGTGCGTGTGCAAGGTGGCGTTTCGCTGAGCTCATACATCGCTTCCATCGAGGAATAGTGCCACAGGTAACTCGCGAAACAACGCGCTACAACGCGCTATAAAAATGCGCTATAACAATGTGATGTAGGGGCGATTTGTTGACGAGCAGCGCGTTATATGAGCAATGTGATATAGGGGTGATTTGTTAATAAGCAGCGCATTGTATGCGCAATGCGTCATATGAGCGATGCGCTATTGCGCAAACACTGCACGCACCAAATATTCAACGTTGCCGCGTTTTTTGCCTGTAATGCTGCTTTTTGTTGTGTGAGTAACATCGAAACCTGCTCCCGTGAGTGCTGTTTGCACTTCCTCAACGCAACGCCTGCGAACGTTTTCGCTTGAAACGCGCCCATTTATGACTTCGTTTTGCTTGCTTTCAAATTGTGGCTTTACGAGCGCTATCAACACGCTGCCCAGTTTGCAATAGTTTGCAAAGACTGGTGCTAAAGACGCCAGCCCGATGAAAGACAAATCTGCCACCAACAAATCAAACGGTGCGCCTATTAACTCAGGGCTAGCGGTGCGAATGTTGGTGCGCTCGTGGGGTGTTACACGAGCGTCTTGGCGCAATTTCCAAGCAAGCTGACCATAGTTCACATCCACGCACGCAACACTTGCAGCACCATGTTGCAAAAGACAATCGGTGAAGCCTCCTGTGCTAGAGCCAATGTCTATGCAACGAAGATTTTGAACACTTTGTTGAAATTCACAAAGCGCACCTTCGAGCTTAAAACCGCCACGGCTTACATATTTACGCTCTGTTTTTACTCGCAAAGAAACATCTGGCGAAACCAACATTGCAGCGCTTTTGGCAATTTCCTCACCCACACGCACACACCCCGCCAACACAGCTCGAAGTGCTGCTTCATTGTCTGGAAAATAGCCGCGCGAGACCAACAAATTGTCAAGACGCATTTTTTTGGAAGGTTTTGCGTTGAGGTTTTTTTGTTTTGAATCAAGGGTGTTTTTTGTTGTGCTGTTTTTGCGTTTGCTTGTCATTGTTTCGCACTTTCTTATTTTTTGGCAGGTGTGGCATTAGGGTGCGTCTGGCAATTATAAATTCGAGGCACCCAGAAAACAATTTTCCTGAAAGGGCATTTTACTTGAAAGCGCAACGTCTGCACCTACGCAATGTCTCACCCATATTACGACACGCTCACGCAGCGCCGCATCTAGGACGCCAGCACCCACGCAACGTCTGCATCCACGCAACGCCACGTCAACACAACGCAGCACTAGATGTCGCTTAGTGCTTAAGTTTTCGCTCCGCAACATCGAAAGCCGCATAAAACACCACTCCCAACAGCGCAAGTGCGATGATGCCTGCGAACATGCGCGGATAATTCACCATCGACCATGCGTTCATGATGAAATAGCCTATGCCAGTGCTGCCAGCAATTGCTTCGGCAAAAAACAACACCGCAATGGCCACAGCCGAGCTCACACGCAGGGTTGTGAAAAGTTGCGGCAGTGTGTCGGGAAAAATAACGCGTGTAAGCAGCTGAAATCGCGTTACGCCCATGGAAAGCGCGGCTTCAACAATAGGTGTTGGAACATTGCGTGCAGCATCGCGCATCACCAGCACAACTTGAAAAAACACCGTTATGCTGATTAGCGTGATTTTTGGAGCACCGCCCAAGCCCATCAGCACCAACAATATTGGCAAAAGCACAATTTTTGGCAACGGATATAAGATATAGAGTGCGGGCGTGAATAAATCTCCTGCAATTTTGTTTCTGCCCAAAAATAGCCCGACCGGCACGCCGAGAGCTGTTCCTATGAGGATAGACGCAAAAAGGCGCAAAAAACTAATCTTTGCGCTGGGGGCAATGTCGGGAAGAAACTTGACGAATACATTCACGGCTTCTGGAGGTGTTGGCAGTGCTGGCGTGTTTAGCAAAAGAGCGGTTATGTGCCAGCCTGCCAGCACAAATGCGATTGAAAAAAACAAACAAAACACGTTCCAGTGCTTGGAAGAGCGGTTGATGTGCTTCGTTTGCTTTGCTTTGAGCATTGTGTAATTTCCTTTTGAGTTTTAGTTTGAACTATTGTGTGTTGTTTTGTAGCGATGCCCCCGCGCAGTGATGCGCGACGGGCGCGATGCAACATGATGCGCTGCGATGACAATAATGTAAACTGTGTTCCAAGATTACTTTTCGCTAAACGTCCCGCTGTTTGCATCGTATGCAAGTTCTTTAGTCAAGTAATTTTTTTGCAGCATCCAATCTATCACTCGATCAATTTGTTCCTGTGTTGGCTTTTGAGTTTGAGGATATTCGCTCAACGTGTATGTTTGCGCGATGTCGTCTGACAAGTTTGCTTTTTTTACAAGAAGTGCGCGATAGTTTTCTGGTACCGCATTTATTTTTTCAGCTGCGATATTCCACGCGTTTTCTATTGCTTTTATCGCATTTGCACCCGCTTCGCTTTGGGCAAACGCGCTGTTGGCAATCATGACGCTTTGAGAAATGTTTTCGCCTTGTGTGTCGTCTGATATAACGTGCATGCCGTTTGCCTCGCCTAGTGCCAAAAGACTTGCTGGCAGAGCGGCTGCCTTTACTTGCCCACTAGAGAGTGCTTGATATCTCACGGGCAGCTTTTGCAACTCTTCTTTCACAATGTCTTTTTGGGGCACGCCCGCGTTTTGCATCAGCGTGTCCATCACATATTCCAAGATTGTGTTCGATCCAACACCTATGGGCACGCCTGCCAAGTCGTTTAGGCTGGTGATGGAACTATCTTTCGCCATAATTCCAAATCTGCCTTGTGCGGCTGTTGTGCCCAGGGTTACCCACTCGATTTGCACGGGAGTGCCGCTTGCGTAAACAGATGCCGTGACCATTGGGTCGGTCATCGCCATTTGCACGCTGCCAGATGTCAGCGCCGCGATTAACTCTGTTGCACTTTGAAACACTTCTACTTTTGCGTTGATGTTTGATGTTGCGCTTGTGTTTGAATTTGTGCTATTGCCTGAACCTGCACTTGTGTTTGAACCTGTGTCCGTGCTCGAGTTTGCACCTGTGCTTGAGCTTGCGCTTGCACCAGAATTTGACCCTTCGCCTGCCAGCGACCCATCAAAAAGCCCTTCCTCTTCCGCGACCCACATAGGCAAAATGTCTTCTGTGGCCAATGTGCCTATGATTATCTGGTCTGTGTTTGTTGCCTGAGTGTTTGCCGCGGAAGTTTTCGAGGTTTCATTGCTTGAAGGGTTGTCGGTCTTGTTTGCGCTTTCCTCTTGTGAACACCCGCTCATCAACACGCAAGCCAAGGCACATAAAAAGGTAACAGTAAGAAACATTGCAGAAGCGAAAGAAAAACGTGAAGCCGCAGCATTTTTCGCTTTAGAGCCCTTCTCTGCGTCAGAGACCTCGACCGCGTGCTTTTTTCTGCAATATTCAAAAAATTTATCTTTGCTATATTTTCGTTGCATTTTCTCTCCTTTTTTGATTCGGTTTCGCTCTTCGTGAGTGCTTTTGTTCGTATACACATTTTTTCGTGGGCTCTTTTGTTCGCGCTCGCTTTCATTCATCAACGCTTCTCTATTTGTGAGCGTGAACGCGCCCCACTTTCCAAGCAAGTTTAAGAATACTTGCAAAGTGCATCGTGTTTCAATAAACAAACATCAAGAATCTGTTCAATTTCTCTAAAATGAAGACACAAAGCCGCTACGCAATAAAATAGAAACAAAGCCGCCACACGATAAGCCACCACGCGATAAAATAGAAACAGAGAATGAAAATCAGGTTAAGACAGCGTGAAAGGGCAACACTATGAAAGAAGACGGCAAGAGAAGCGACGCAAAAAAAGAAGCCGCAAAAGACGCCTCAAAGGATGCAGCAAAAAAAAATTCCCGCAATGCGAAATATAGGCTTGCGTGTGCGCTCGAGGAATTGATGGAAAGCACACAGCTAGACCACGTGCGCGTGTCACAGATTGTTGCAAAGGCACAGGTGAGCAAGCAAACTTTTTATCACCACTTTTCCGATAAATATGACCTGATGCAATATTGTTTGGTCGACATGTTTAAAGATCAAATGCAGCTTTTGTCTTCCACTAAGCCCTTTCAACATTGTTATGCAGAATTTTTGGAAAAATGCATAGAGAAAAAAGCGTTTTTGCGAAACGGATTTCTGTCGCAAGATGTCAATAGTTTGTTTCGTGCTCTGTGCTATTCGTTTAGCGACGTTTACAAAAAAAGAATAGAAGCACAGGGCATTTTGGTGGACGAAAGCATAGGTTTCTATGTGGATTTTTATGCGAAAGGGTGTGCGGGTTGCACAAGACATTGGCTTGAGTTGGGCATGAATTTAACGGTGAAACAATTAAGTTCACTCATCACAAATTCTGTTCCCGCCAGCTTGTCTCATTATTTTCACTAATTTGTTGCTGGCTTTGTTGCCAAATTGATTGCTGCCGATTTGCTTTTTTGTCAGCTTGGTTGCTGGCAATTTACTTTTTAGGCAATTAGTCAACTTATATATTGACCAAAAAGCATTTTAGTCAATATATTTTTATATAAATTCTTCATATAATTCATTTTGTTGTAGTTTATTAGGGTTTTTTACTATAACTTGTGAATGCATGCAATCACAGACCGTTTGGGCGTCGTGTAAGCGCGACAACAAGCGCAAGCAAATCGGCAAGAGCAAAAGCAGCAAGCGCGAAAAAGCAACGAAAACGCGAACCAAGATAGTGAGCGCAAGCATTCGCAAAACCAAACAAAGGAGATGTGCAAACCGCACGCCTCAAACAATAAAGCGAAAGGGATGATTTTATGAGCACAAAAAGCAAAGACGAACACCAAGGCAAAAGACGCCAAGGAATTTCTCGCCGCAATTTCTTGGGCGGCGCAGGAGTGTTGGGTGCCGCTGCTGCCGTTGCAGGAGCGGGCTTGAGCGGTTGTGCGCCGAAAGTCGTGGGAGCCACAGGCATTTCAGGGTCTTCTGGTGCGAGTGGGTCTACCATAGGATATGACGGCACAGGCACAATGCCTTGGCTTGGAGAAGAGCCTAAAATTTCCGATTCAGAGGTTGCGGAAAATTTGACAGCCGACGTTGTGGTTGTGGGCTTAGGCTGCTCTGGCGTGCCTGCCACACGCGCAGCCGCAGAGGCTGGTGCTAAAACCATAGCGCTCGAGGCTTCGCCACAGTTAAACAGCGTGGCATCTGACATGGCTATTCTAGGCGGGAACACAATGGCAAAATGGGGTCGCGGCGATGGCTTCATGGATAAAAAGACAGTTGTCAACATGCACATGGAAGAGGGAAGCCATCACTCAAATTATGGCATCATCAGCCGCTATTACGACGAATCGGGCAAGGCCTTAGATTGGTTTGTGGCGGGTTGTAAGGATATGTATATCGCCAACGAAACATACGAGGAAGTGCCAGAGGCAAATCGCAAGCATTATCTGTATCCTTATTTTTACCCGATGCTTGAAACATATGATTACACAAAAGAGGACATGCCGTGTTACCCCACATCGGTAGGTTTTGCAAGCTTGGCCACCGCCATGGCAGACAACCTGAAAGTGGCCACCGATGCAGGGGCTGAAGTGCGTTACAACACAAAGGGCATAAAACTTATCACCGATGGCGATGGGGCGGTGACCGGCATCTATGCGCAAGACACTTCCAACAATAAATATATAAAGATAACTGCGAAAAGCGTCATCCTAGCCACGGGCGATTACTTGGCCAACAAAGACATGATGAAATATTTTGCCCCCGCGTGCGTTGAAAATGGCAACAAGATTTTGTCGCTTGACCTAGACGCGAGCGGCGAATACACAAACGTGGGCGACGGTCACAAGATGGGCGCTTGGGCAGGAGCCGCCATCGAACAGTGGCACGCACCGATGATTCACCACATGGGTGGCGGTGCTGGCGCAGACGGGCGTGGCGTTATCGGCAACAACGGCTATCTTTGGCTAAACCTTCATGGTGAACGTTTCATGAACGAAGATATCCCAGGTCAGCAACTAGAAAATCAGGTGGAATTGCAGCCAGGTCGAGTGGCGTATCAATTCTTCGATTCTTCTTGGCCAGATCAGTTGAAATATTTCCCAGCAGCACACGGCATTGCTTGCATATATCGCGACACGCAATTGCCCGATTGGGTGCCTTCGGGCTTGCGCATAAACGTGCGCTGCCCTGCAGACATAGACACAGCAGTCTCTGACGGGCGTTGCTTGAAGGCAAACACGATCGATGAGCTTTTGGGCAAAATTGAAGGCATGGATGTTAAAACTGCAAAGGCTTCCATCGAGCGTTACAACGAAATTTGCAAAGCAGGCAACGATTCAGATTTCCAGAAATCTTCGCAGCGTTTATTTGCCTTGGAAAAGGGGCCTTTCTATGCCGCGAAGTGCGAATGTGCGCTCACTTTGGCCAACTTGGGCGGGCTTGAATCAGACAAAGATTGCCATGTATATAACACTAACCGAGAAAAAATTCCTGGGCTTTATGTGTGCGGTGCGCCTCAGGGTGGTCGTTTCAACGTGCAATATCCAATTTCGCTTAAAGGCTTATCTTCGGGCATGTGCATGACGTTTGGCAAAATTGCTGGTGAAAATGCAGCAGCGGGTAAGTAGGTGAATCATGAGTGAAGAAAAAACAAACACGAATGATGAAGTAAAAGAAGAAACTGAAAAACAGCCAGAAGAGGCGAGCGCGTCAGATAACGCCAAAGATGTGCAGACAGGCGCGAGTGCGAAGGCATCCGATGCAGGTGCAAAGACTGCTGATAAAGATGCGTCAGCAGGCGCGAGCGCTTCTCAAGACGAAAAACAGCCCAACAAACCAAAGTCTCGCAAAAAGCAAATAATCATCGGCGTGGTGGCTGTTTTGGTGGTGATATGTGCAGGCGTGGGCGTTTGGCACGACCAGCCAAGTTTTTGTAACGCCATCTGCCACACTCCGATGGACGGATATTTAAGCACATACGAATCTGACCTAGATTCGCCCGCCACAGACAAGTGGGGCAACGAAGTGTCGAATGCGTCTTCCATGTTGGCTCCTGTGCACGCAAAGCAAAACATCACGTGTGTGGGCTGTCATGTGCCCACGATGTCCGAACAAGTTTCAGAGGGCTTAAGTTGGATAAGCGGCGGCTATGGCGTTATCCAAACAAACGACTTGCACTTTGTTCCAGCTGAAAAAAGCTTATCGGAACTCACGGCGGCCAGAGGAGTGGCAAGCGAGCAGTTCTGTTTGAATTCTGGATGTCACACAACTAGCAGCGGTGCTGCCATGACACGCGATGATTTGGTGGAAAAAACTAGTTACATGAAATATAACGTGCACACACAACCTCACGGCGATGTAGCGTGCAGTGATTGCCACAAAGCTCATCGCGCTTCAACTGTTACGTGCAACCAGTGCCACACAGAGGCCACGTTGCCCGAAGGTTGGATTAGCCCAACTGTTGCAGAATCGCTTGAGCCCGTGGCTGTGAATTAAACGTTTGTAAACAGAAGCGTTTGTCTGTTTCATATTCTTTATGCGGTTTGCCCTGCAACAAAGTTGCAGGGCAAACGTGCATTAGGCGCAAAAAGCAACTTGAGCCATAGTTGGTTTTAGCTTTGTTTGGAATTTGCACGAATTGTAACGTGCACGGCTTTCATGGTTATATTTGTAATGCGCTCGGTTTTCTTGGTTTTGTTTGCGTTTTTTGTTGGTTTGGGCTTTTTGTTTAAGATGACGCGATGTGCCTTTTCTGCTATATTGTTTGCGAAAATAAACAGATGATAACAAGGCAATGTTAAGGGCAGCAGCAGCACTTGAAAACAAGAAATTGCGATTGAAAATATAGATATTGCGCTTGGTCGCAAGAGGCTTGCCCACAAGAGGCTCGGTCACAAGAGGCTTGCTCATGAGAGGCTGGGCCAAAAGAGACTTGCCTGTCCATAAGAGCTTAGACCACAAAAGGCTAGCCCACAAGAACAAAGAGGAAAAATATGCAGATTACTCCATTTGAAGTGCAAGAAACTCTTGCCATGGTGAATAGACAAAACCTAGACATTCGCACGATTACGCTCGGGCTTAATTTGCGTGCGTGTGTAGATAAAGACATAAAAGTGCAGGCGAAAAGTGTGTATGAACGCATGACTTCTGCTGCCGAGAACTTGGTGCCCGTGGCAGAACAACTCGAGCGCGAGTTCGGCATCCCGATTGTGAACAAGCGCATAAGTGTCACCCCCATAGCCGAGATATGTGCTGCCACCGAAGCGCAAGATTTGTCTCCCATAGCCGTGGCGATGGACAAGGCGGCCAAGGAAGTGGGCGTGAACTTTGTGGGTGGATTTAGTGCGCTTGTGCAAAAAGGTGCTTCCCGCACAGATGAAAAGCTGATGAATTCTATCCCCGAGGCACTTTCGCAGACAGACATTGTGTGTTCGAGCGTGAACTTGGGCAGCACGCGCGCGGGGCTCAACTTAGATGCCATGTGGAAGATGGCGGGCGTGATATTGGATACATCTCGCCTCACGAAAGATGCGCAATGCATAGGCGCTGGCAAGTTGGTGGTGTTTTGTAACGCCGTTGAAGACAACCCGTTCATGGCGGGTGCGTTCCACGGAAGCGGGGAAGCGGCAGAAACCATCAACGTGGGAGTGAGCGGACCTGGCGTGGTGCGTGCGGTGTTGGCAGACCTGCCCGACAGCGCCGACATGACGCAGGTGGCAGAAGCCATAAAAGCCACGGCATTTAAAATTACACGTGCAGGTGAACTGATGGCGCGCGAGGCAAGCAAGCGTTTGGGCTATGAAAAGGGAATTCTTGATTTAAGTTTGGCTCCCACACCCGCGCGAGGCGATTCTGTGGCAGATATCTTAGAGGCAATAGGCGTGGGAGTGTGTGGTGCGCCTGGCACCACGGCAGCCTTGGCCATGTTAAACGATGCCGTGAAAAAGGGCGGCGTGATGGCAAGCAGCAGCGTGGGCGGGCTTTCGGGCGCGTTCATTCCTGTGTCGGAAGATGCGGGCATGATACGCGCGGCAGAAGCAGGCGTGCTCAGTTTAGAGAAGCTTGAAGCCATGACGTGCGTGTGCAGCGTGGGGCTGGATATGATTGCCGTGCCAGGAGACATTACACAAGAAAGCGTTTTCGGCATAATCGCTGATGAGTGTGCCATCGGCATGATAAACAACAAGACCACGGCGGTGCGCTTGATACCTGCCATCGGCAAGACCGTGGGCGACAAGCTGGATTTCGGCGGACTTTTGGGCTATGCGCCCGTCATGGAAGTGCGCGAGGGAGCGGGCAGCGTGTTTGCGCATCGCGGAGGTCGCATGCCTGCACCTATCAATAGTTTGAAGAACTAAGATTTAAATGCACTTTTTATTTATTGGGTTTACTGTTGGATTTACGGATCTTTTTGTGATTTCTTGCAAACCTTGCGCATTAGAGTATAATAGCCAAGTTTTTTTATTCACACATGTTTGTGCGACTTGGAGTTGCCAGTGGCTCTGTGAAAAAGAGTTGCAACAAAAAGGCTGACCACAAACAGAGGACTAACGAATGGAGTTTATTATGACAAAAGTCAACATTGCATCACTTCTTGATGCGGGTGCCCATTTCGGACACCAAACACGCCGCTGGAATCCAAAGATGAAACCATACATTTTTGGAAAACGCGGAGACATCTATATCATAGACTTAAAGCAAACACTCTATGGGCTGGATGCCGCTTACACGTTTGCATCTAACACCGTTGGCAAGGGCGGAACTGTTTTATTCGTGGGCACAAAAAAGCAAGCGCAACAAGCCTTGGCAGATGCTGCAAACAGGTGTGGAATGCCATATGTCAACGCTCGTTGGCTGGGCGGCATGTTGACCAATTTTTCCACCATCCGCAGTCGTGTGCGCCATATGGAAGAGTTGGAAGCCATGGAAGAAGACGGCAGAATGGCTCTGCTTCCTAAAAAAGAACAAATCTTGTTGCGCAAAGAGCTTGCAAAGCTTCAAACAAACCTAAATGGCATCCGCAATATGCGACGTGTGCCAGATGCTGTGTTCATCGTTGATACAAATCGCGAATCTATTGCTGTGAAAGAGTCTCGCCGCCTAAATATTCCCATCATAGGCACCTTAGACACCAACTGTGACCCAGATGATGTGGATTATGGCATTCCAGCAAATGATGATGCAATCCGTTCTGTGAATTTGCTGGTGGAATTTATGGCAGATGCAGTGTTGGCAGGCAGTGTTGCACCTGTAAGCGCAGAAGAAATGGCAGCTGAAGCTTCTGCTAAAACACAAGAGGCAAAGGGTGGCGATGCGTCTGATTTGCAAGGTGCGTCTGACCTGCAAGATGCGCAAACCGCTGCAACAACGCCAGCAACACCAGCGGCACCAACGGCAGACGTAAAGCCTGCTGTAAACCCCGATGCAGGCAGCGCTTCAGCTTCAAAAGAAAACTAATCACGCGATTCTAAGTAAACACTAAATAGATCAAGCATAAATCTAAACAACACTAAACCACGAAAGGATATAGATATGGCTAATATTACTGCTGCAATGGTCAAAGAGCTTCGCGAAATGACTGGTGCAGGCATGATGGAGTGCAAAAAGGCACTAAACGAAGCAGAAGGAAACATGGAAGGAGCTGTTGACGTTTTGCGCACACGCGGCTTGGCTGCTGTTGCCAAAAAGGCGGGACGCGCAACAAACGAAGGATACATCATGGCTCTTACTTCCGACGATGCAAAAACTGGTGTGCTTGTGGAAGTAAAGTGCGAAACAGATTTTGTGTCTTCCAATGAAAAATTCCAAGCTTATGTTGAGCGCATTGCTCGCGCGGCACTTGCCGCTAAACCAGCAGATGTTGATGCCCTGAAACAGGCTAGCGCAGACGAAGGCACGGTGGAAGACGTTTTGACAGACTGCATTCATGTGATGGGCGAAAATTGCACTATATCTCGCGTAAAAGTTGTGGAAGGCGCAGCTTTGGCTTCATATATTCACGGTGCTGGAAAAATTGGCGTCATCGTAGAGTTTGACGTTGATGGCATAGACCCCACAAACCCTGAATTTGCACAGTGCGGACGCGATGTTGCAATGCAAGTTGCCGCTATATCTCCCATCGCTCCAAATCGCG
This sequence comes from Phocaeicola dorei, assembly GCA_963615035.1. Classification (GTDB taxonomy): domain Bacteria; phylum Actinomycetota; class Coriobacteriia; order Coriobacteriales; family Eggerthellaceae; genus CAVEFW01. The sequence continues at coordinate 4,137 of CAVEFW010000115.1, read as the reverse complement.
AGGCAGTAGACCCAGACGTGGTGAAACATGAAATGGATATATACGTGGCTCAGGCTGCGGAAAGTGGAAAACCAGAAAATATTCAGGAAAAAATTGCCACGGGTCGCATGGAGAAATTTTACAAAGAACAATGCCTTACAGAACAAGATTTTGTGAAAGACCCAGACAAAACAGTTACAGAATATGTTGATGGTGTGGCTAAAAGTTTGGGTGGAAGCATCAAAGTGATAGACTTTGTTCGTTTTGCGCTCGGGGAATAGATTGATTTTCATTCAACATCAACAAACTAAAACTATTATGTAAAAGACGTCTAAATCAAGACGTCTTTTTTTCTTTAAGTTTATAATGTTGCTAGTTTTTGGTGTTGCGCATGATTTGTGCTTGCAAGCGGTGCAGCACATGATTGGTAACGCGAGCGGCGTTGCGCATGATTGGTATTTCTTTCTATTGGCGAAGTCTGCGCACGCAGCGTTGCGCACGGTTGGCACAGGCAAGCATGTGGTGTTGCGCTCGCGCACGCAGCGCCGCGTAAGGCCAGCACAGGCAAGCAACATGACAAAATAAAAACACATAAGGAAATAAATTGACGAACACAGAAAAAGAAGTAATAGAAATAGACGGCCCTGGCAATCTGTCGGGAGAAGTGCAGATATATGGAGCGAAGAATTCCGCGCTCAAGCTCATGGCTGCCGCAATTTTGGGTCAAGGCGAAAGTTTGATTGAAAACGTGCCTCAAATATCAGACATCAACATAATGTGTAAGGTGTTGGAAGAGCTGGGCGCGAAGGTTTCACTTGAAGACCACAAACTCACAATAGACACAAAACCAGTGAACAGTTTCAAAACCCCATATAGCCTTGTAACAAAAATGCGTGCCAGCATATCTGTGCTGGGGCCTTTGATTGGCAGATTTGGTCAGGCAAAAGTGGCTATGCCGGGGGGTTGTCAAATAGGGGCAAGAAAAATTGACATTCACCTAATTGGCCTGCAACAGTTGGGCGTTCATTTTGAACAACACCATGGATATTTGGTGGCAACTACGCCAAAAGGTCTTTGTGGCGCAAACGTTATGCTTGCTTTTCCAAGTGTTGGTGCCACAGAAAACGTGCTTATGGCGTCTGTTGTGGCCAGCGGCACAACCGTGATAGAAAACGCTGCACGCGAGCCTGAGATTGTGGATTTGTGCAACATGTTAAACGAAATGGGTGCGCAAATTGAGGGCGGAGGCTCTCCAACCATAACGGTGCACGGCGTTGATTTGAGCTTTATGCATCCGTGCACTCACTCAACGGTGGGCGACAGAATAGAGGCTGGCACTTTTTTAGCTGGAGCGGCTGCAACAGGGGGCAAAGTGACAGTGCGCGGTGTGAACCCTGCCTTTTTGCGAATGGCACTTATGAAGCTCGACGACATGGGGTGCAATGTGGAAACAGGCGAAAATTTCATCACTGTATGCAGAACAAAAGATTTAGAGCCAATAGAAATTCAAACGCTTCCGCATCCAGGTTTTCCCACAGACTTGCAGGCGCAATTTATGTTGCTGGCTGCTCTTGCAAACGGCAATTCTGTGATAACGGAAAATTTGTTCGAGAACCGTTTCATGTTTGCGGCTGAACTTACGCGCATGGGGGCAGAAATAAGCATCGGAGATCATCACGCGCTTATAAGCGGACCAGCCAATTTGCAAGGTGCCGATGTTTCTGCGCCAGATTTGCGCGCGGGCGCGGCATTGGTGTTGGCGGGGCTTGTGGCAAGCGGGAAAACGGTGGTGCACGACGTTCAACATATCGATAGAGGATATGAAGACTATGTGGGAAAGTTGCAATCGCTTGGCGCAAAGGTGGCTAGGCGCCAAAAAGAGCAAATCTGACATAAGATCAAATGATAGACATAGGCTTAAGCCAACATAGGTTTAGGCAACAAACGGTTTAACTTTCAGGGACTAATAGACAGGCAAGAAACACCAACACCATGAAAATGAATGCACAAAAAGTGAAGTTTTCCAGCAACAAACGCCAAAAAAGGGCGGTGCGCGGAGAACTCACAAATATCGGCACATCTTCAACCACAAGCGAAACAGAACGCGAATTTTCTAAGCGCTCGGGTCAGCTTTCCTTCGCGCAAGAAAAACAGCGTTCAAGTGCTGTTTTACGCGTTGTGTTCATCATTGTTATAATTGTTGTGGTGTTGGCGGTTGGGTTTGGTGTTGGTTCATTTGTTTTCTATAATCAGTTGGGTTCGCGTTTTTCGCTGGATTCAAGCGAAACCCCAACAGGTTTGACAGTTCAAGGCACCAGCTCAAATGCTTATTATGTTGCAGTTGCCGCAGACCTAGATGCTTCCAACGGAAACAACAGCATAGACGCCTTGCAACTTGTTCGAGTTGACCCCGCCTCAAAACAGTTGACCATTGTGTCAATTCCAAACAATTTGGCACTAACCCTGTCAGACAACAAAACACACGCCATAAAAGACGCGCTGGATGTGGCAAACACTTCTTCGCTAACATCTGCTGGCACTGGTAACGGATACAGCGAACTGATAAGTACGCTTTCAAATTATGCTGGAGTAAGCATTTCTCAGTTTGTAAAAACAGACGAGGCTGGCATACGCAAAATTGCAGGCGTCATGGGTGGTTTTCATTTGAATGTAGCCGAAGAAATCGACGATCCAACGGCTGGAAGCATATATATTTCCCCTGGTGAGCAAACACTCGATGCCGATCAAATAATGGTTTTTCTGCGAGCAAGCAACTATAAAGACACCACTACAACGCAATTCGCCAACCAAGCACTCGTGTTGGCTATGGCTGTGGAATATCTGGCGGGCACAGGAGATGGCGTGGAAAACAGGCTTGACGGGGCGCAGGGTGCTTTCAAGTGCACGTGGGATGGCCGCGCTCTGTGCAATTCCCTTTCGGCGCTGGGCGGGTTTAAGGCAGCAGGCGCATATCGCGCGAGCGTGCCAGGTTCTGTGGAAAACGTGAATGGCAGCTCTTTGTTTGTGGATTCCACATCAAATTGGCTTGCCATGATGAAAAAAGTTGACGCTGGAACGGAGCCAAAGATAGACGCAAAAGGCTCATTGAGCGATATATATGCTGGCGCATATTCTGTTACAGTGAAAAACGGGTCGGGCATAGACGGCGGCGCTTCATCGATAGCCAATATTTTGAGTGCTGCAGGGTTTAACGTTACGTCTACGGGCAATGCAGATAGCTATGTTTACAATGAAACGCTGGTGATATACGGAAACGATTCCCTGAAAACAGCCGCGGACGCCGCCGTGGAAGCACTAGGCAGCGGCAGAGCCACAGAAGCGGGCGTATATTACGCATACGACACCGACTTGCTGGTGATCTTAGGCTCCGACTGGAAGCCTGTTAATTAGACATTATGTGCAAAGAGGCATCATTTACAGAGGTGAAGCGCAGTTTGCGTGCGGGGGAGCCTGCGGTGTTTCCCACAGACACTGTTGTTGGGGTGGGAGTGTCTGTTTTGCACGCTCAAACGCCAGATGCTCTATATAAACTAAAGCATCGCTTGGCAGACAAACCCATCGCTTGGCTTATAGGTGGCGTGTGCGATCTTCAACTATACGGCGAAAATTTGCCCAGCTATGTGTTTGCGCTGGCAGAAAAGTTTTGGCCAGGTGCGCTTACTTTGGTTGTTAGTGCGTCTGCAAAAGTGCCCAAGGCTTTTTTGTGCGCAAGAAATAAAACCATCGGGCTTCGTTGCCCCAACAGCAACATTGTTCTGAGTTTAATAGAGGAAATTGACGGCCCTTTGTGTGTTACATCTGCAAACTATTCGGGAAAGCCTGCACCCATGAACATGGCCGACCTAGACAAAACTTTCGCAAAAAATATCCCCGTTTTAGATGTACAAATCAACAACTCCGAATTAAAATCGAATAGTTCGTCAGGCATAGCGTCTACGGTTGTTGATTGCACGGGCGAAAATCCTGTTGTTTTGCGCGAAGGCAGCATCACAAAACAACAGATAATGAATGCTCTATGCATGTGAAAAGACAAGTCAAGCAGAGAGGGACACACAAATGAATATTTCGATTGCATCTGACCACGCGGGTTTTGAACAAAAACAAAAACTTGCGCAATATTTGCGTGACCTTGGGTGC
>CAVEFW010000114.1:0-2703 GCA_963615035.1 Phocaeicola dorei | reverse complement strand
CTATTACTCAATCTAAAATTGGCGAAGACACTTCACATCTAAAATATGATGCCCCATATTTATGGAACTATTTAAACAAGCATTCGGATATCTTTGACATGCGCAAGTCGAGAGTATATAAAAATGCAGCGAAATTCTCGATATTTGGAATAGGAGAATATTCTTTTGCTCCATTCAAGGTGGCTATATCAGGTTTTTACAAAAAACCGCAATTTTCGCTTCTGAAATCAGAAAAGCCCATCATGTTAGATGACACTTGCTATTTTCTTCCATTTTGGAACGAAAAAGATGCAAAGGTGTGCATGCTGTTGCTAAATTCTAAATTAGTGCAATCTCTTTATCTGACAACAGCCTTTTTGGATAATAAAAGACCCTTTACGAAAAAAATTCTATCTCAATTGAACTTTGAAAAAGCATTGACTCAAACATCACCTTCTGAGTTAAACGAGACAGCAAAACGTATTAATGCGACATTCAGAATTGATCAAGATGATTTCAATCACTTCAAAGTTCATTTAAGCAAGACAACAAAATAGCTGCTTAAAAATAAACGAACAAGAAAATCTAAAAATCTTAAAGAAAGAACGCAAGCTGGGAAGAATTTCTCACCCACGTAACAAAGAAATTGCACCTTTGCAAGTTGCAGCAATTTGATGGGGGCGGAGGCGTTGCAAAACTGCATGTAAAACTCCATGCAAAACTGCATGTAAAGCCGCGCTCCACACGCCCCCACAAAATGCCACAATCACTAAAGTGAAAACCAACAAAGCAACAATCACTCAAACGAAAATCAATAAAGCAAACTTTTAGCAAACGCCTTGTGCAAGCATAGCATCTGCAACTTTTTCAAACCCAGCCATATTCGCGCCTGCCACAAAATCGCCCGCGCATCCATATTTAGTTGCTGCATCGCTGCATGCGTGATAGATGTTTTTCATGATGTCTTCAAGTTTGCCATCCACCTCTTCAAAACTCCAGGTTAGATGCTCGGCGTTTTGGCTCATCTCAAGCCCAGACACAGCCACACCGCCAGCATTTGCAGCCTTTCCAGGGAAGAAAACAACACCGTTTTCTTGCAAATATTTTGTGGCATCAAGAGTTGTGGGCATGTTTGCACCTTCGCCCACAATCTTGCACCCACCTTTGACCAAGGCTTTCGCATCTTCTAGCAAAAGCGTGTTTTCGCGCGCACATGGAAGCGCGATATCGCAAGGAATTTGCCAGACAGCTCGCCCGTCGCCCGCACTATATTTCGCATCTGGTCTAAAGTCTGTATATTGAGCCAAACTCACGCCCGCATCGTTTCCAGAGCGTTTGCGATTATAAATCTCTTCCATCGCATCCACGCTAATGCCCGCGTCGTCTTGCACATAGCCTTTAGTGTCGGATATAGCAATGCACTTGCCGCCCAGCTGGTGCACTTTTTGAACGGCATAGATGGCCACGTTTCCAGACCCGTGCACAACCACGGTTTTGCCTTTCATGGTGTCGTTTGTGCAATTTAAGTGTTCGTTCACCATATAGACCAAGCCATAACCTGTGGCTTCTGTGCGAGCTAAAGACCCGCCAAAGCTCAAACCCTTGCCTGTAAGCGTGCCCGTGAATTCGTTTTTGATGCGTTTGTATTGGCCAAACATATATCCAACTTCGCGACCACCCACGCCCAAATCGCCTGCTGGAACATCGGTGTTAGGGCCGATGTGTCTGCAAAGCTCTGTCATGAAAGACTGACAAAAGTGCATGATTTCGTTGTTGGATTTACCTTTAGGGTCAAAGTCAGACCCGCCTTTGCCGCCACCCATAGGAAGCGTTGTCAGGCTGTTTTTCAATATTTGCTCAAAGCCTAAGAATTTCAGCATCCCTAGGTTTACCGTGGGGTTGAAACGCAAACCTCCCTTATATGGCCCAAGCGCACTGTTGAATTCCACGCGAAAACCGCGATTGACTTGCACTTTCCCCGAGTCGTCTACCCATGGCACGCGGAACTGGATGATGCGCTCTGGTTCCACCATGCGCTCAAGGATTGCCGCCTTTTCATATTCAGGGTGAGCATCAATCACAGGTTGCAACGTTTCCAAAATTTCTGTGGCCGCTTGGATAAACAGCGGCTGGTCTGCATTCTTTTCTTTCACTTGTTCAAGCACTTTTTTTACGTATGACATATGTTCCTCCAATTGGTTGGTGGTGATATTATTCTGCGCAAAGATTGCACAGCGCGTTAATTATACTTTTTATTGTGTAACATTGCTGAAATGAGTTCGTAAATAAAACTTAACATTACTTTTATTAATGTTGTGCTTTATTAGTGCTGTGTTTTGTACTTTGTGCTTTGTGTTGCGCATTTATTGTTCGCGTTTTGTGCTTTACATCTTGCATTTTGCATTTTGTGTTTTGCGTTTTTCATTTTACGTTTTGTGTTTTGCGTTGCGCCGTAAAATATAATTCAGTGAAAATTAGAGAAGCGGCGCAAAAAAGTAGGCAGGAAAAGAAACAGCGCAGAAGAAAATAGGCGAGAAAAGAATCAGAGCTGGAAAAGAAACAGGGCTGGAAAAAATAGAGTTAAAGAAATAGGCGGGAAAAGTGATAGATAGACAATATGTTAACGATATGCAGGAAAGCAAGCCTGCAGATGTGGCAACGTGTGAGCAAGGTGAAAAAAGGGCACATCGGCGCACCTCAAAACAATGTGAAAACCCCAGCCCG
>CAVEFW010000113.1:0-6853 GCA_963615035.1 Phocaeicola dorei | reverse complement strand
CTTCTTTGTCTTTCAACTCGCCGGCTCGTTCAAATTTCTGTTCAGCTATCGCGCGCTCTTTTTTCGTTGTTACTTGGCGCAGCTTTTCATCAAGTTTGCGAACATCATCTGGCAACGTCATGTTGCGAATGCGCATGCGAGCACCCGCTTCATCGATGACATCTATCGCCTTGTCAGGCAAAAATTTGTCTTGCACATATCTTTGCGAAAGCATGACGGCTGAATGCAACGCGTCTTGCGTATATTTCACGTTGTGATGTTTTTCATATTTGTCTGCCAAGCCCTCCACGATGCGAAACGCCTGCTCTTCGCTTGGTTCTTCGATGGTGATGGTTTGAAAACGACGACAAAGCGCCGTGTCTTTTTCCATGTGTTTTCTGAATTCTTCGGAAGTTGTGGCACCGATCACTTGCAACTCTCCGCGGCTGAGCGGCGGCTTTAGGATGCTTGCGGCATCCAGTGATCCTTCCGCGTTTCCAGCACCTATGAGCGTGTGAATTTCGTCTATGAACAAAATGATGTTGCCTGCATCCATCACTTCATCGATGCATTTTTTCAGACGCTCCTCGAACTCTCCGCGATATCTGCTGCCCGCCACCATGCCTGAAATATCCAGCGTAACAAGCTTTACACCGCGCAAAACATCGGGCACCTGGTTGGAAACTATGAGTTGAGCCAGCCCTTCTGCCACGGCCGTTTTGCCTGTGCCTGGCTCGCCTATCAAAAGCGGATTGTTTTTTTGACGACGCGACAATATCTGCATCGCGCGCTCGATTTCACGCGCACGGCCAATTACGGGGTCAAGCTTGCCATCGCGCGCACGCTGTGTGAGGTCGATTCCAAATTCTTGCAAGCCTCCACCCCTTGCAGACCCTGAATCGAAAGGATTTCTGCCAGCGAACACGGGGCTTTGGCCAATCATGTCGTTTAGGGCTTCGCGGATGGCATCGGCTGAGATATTCATGCGCGCCAACACATCTAGCGCTGTGCCTTCGCCTTCGCGCACGATGCCTAGGAGCAAATGTTCGGTGGAAATGTATGACTGCCCCATCTGCATTGCCTCTCGCAAAGCATTTTCAAGCACACGTTTCACGCGCGGAGAAAAATTTAGGTGACCCGACACATCGGCGTCTGGGTCTATCTTCACCACGTCTTTGATGTTTTTCACAACATCGTCATATTCCACGTTTAATTTATCAAGCGCTTGTGCACCCAAGCCATCGTGTTCCAAGATAAGACCTAGCAAAATGTGTTCTGTGCCCACGTATGGCTGACCCAGTTTCTTTGCTTGTTCTTGCGCTAGCACCAAAACTTTGCGAGCCTTATCGGTAAATTTTTCAAATGACATGTATAATTCACTTTCTCTTTGATGATATTCAAAAATATAACAGTTGCACATATTAACACTTTTTAGCACTCAGCAAATAAGAGTGCTAAAGTTACACATAACACCACTAAACAAACAAACTGGAGCACAAGGCATTTGTGTAAAATGTGACAGGTGCGCTGGCGGCAAACACGTCAACCGTAAGCGCGGCAGCCAAAGAACGCGCCAGCCAAAACCGACAACGAAAGAAATTTACCCATCGATGAACAAAACCCATACAACAAAAAAACTATCTCTTCGCGCCAACACCATTTGGAATGGCGCAGGATCGCTTGTATATCTGGGTTGCACATGGCTTATCACCGTGTTGGTGGCAATTTTGTCTGACAACTATGAAGCGGCTGGCAGTTTGGCTGTGGGCATGGCGGTGGGAAATTTGTTTGCAAGCGTTGTGCTCTATAAGGTGCGCACCGTGCAAGTGTCAGACGTCGAGGAAAACTTTTCCACGTCTGACTATGTTGCGATGCGATTTGTTAGCCTTTTTGCGGGCGTTGTGTTTTGCGTTGTGTATTCACTTGCAACGGTGGAAGCAATAAATTATGGAGCGGTTGCTGGATATTGTGCTTTTAGTGCCACGGCAAACTTTGTGGATGTTTTGCATGGCGTAGATCAAAAGCATGATCGCATGGATTACGTGGGCATATCTCAAATTTTGCGCGGCGTTACCACTGTTGCTTTGTTTTGCATAGGCATGGTGGTGTTTAAAAGCCTTGAAGTTGCTCTGTTTTTGATATTTGCGGGTGCGCTTTTAGTTGTGCTTTTCTATGATGTGCCATGTGCAAAACGCCTTGAAAACATTGCGCCACACACAAACAAGTCGCGATTGTGGGGTTTGATAAAGCTTTGCACGCCTGGGTTTTTAGCAACGCTTATATCTACTGCCATCGTGAGCGTGCCGCGACAGATGTTCGGCGTGCAATTTGGCAGCGAAGCTTTGGGCATCTATGCCACCATGGCTACACCTTGTGTGGTGGTGCAAGCTTGCATAAGTTATCTATATGTTCCAATCATAGGCCCCATAGCCACCGCGTGGCACAAGCGCAATAAACATGACGTGTTTTCTTTGCTTTCACGCTTTTTTGTTCTGTTTATCATCGCGCTGGCTTTAATTGCAGTTATTTTTTTGTTGTTTGGAGATTTACTAATCGGCCTTGTGTTCGGGGAAACCTTATTGCCTTATACATATCTGCTCATGCCGATGATTGCGTGCACAAGCGCTGTGGGGCTATTTATGTTTTGCGTGGATTTGCTCATCATCATATCTGCCTATAAAGAATCTATAATCGTAAGCTTGGCAGGTTTTTTGGTGGGGCTTGTTTTGCAAAACGCACTATTTGACACCTTTTATCTGAATGGAATAAACATCGTGGTCATCTTAAGCTGTGGCGTTGGCATAGCTTTGACATTTGCGATATTTATGCTGAAAAGTTCAAAACACTTCAAGGAGCAAAATTTACATGGATAAAAAAGTTACCATCATCATTCCCGTCTATAACTGCGGGCGAGATCTTTTGCGTTGCACAAACAGTTTGCTTGCACAAACTTCCAAAGATTTTGAAGTGCTTTTGATAAACGATGGCTCCACCGACAATTCGCTTGATGTTATAAAAGATGTATGCAACGCGCACCCAGACGTTTTTCGATATTTGACACATGAAAATATCGGCGTGTCGCGCACGCGAAACCTTGGCATTCAAAAGGTTTCAACGCCTTATATCATGTTTGCCGACAACGATGATTTTATGGATGCTGACTATGTTCAAAAACACATAGACGCCATCGAAAGTGCGCCTGGAAACGCGCCTTTCGACATCGCGGTGTCAGGCTATCGCCGCGTTAAGGGCGAAAATGGAACAACAAAAAAAAACGTTGAAGATGCAGAATTAAACGACGCAAACAAAAATGCTGAAGGCGTAAAATCAAGCAACGCAAGAAAAAATGTTGAAGGCGCAAAGTTAGACAAAGCAAACAAAAACACTGAAGGCGCAGAATTAGACAGCGCAAGCGAAAGCCAAAAGGTAATGTTTGAAATGCGCATGAGGGATGACGCGTGGTCGCCTTATAGGTGCAACGCTCCGTGGGCACATATTTATCGCACAGATTTTTTGAAACATAACAATCTCGAGTTTTTCGACAACAACATCGGCGAAGATGTTTATTTTAACTTCGCAGCACTCACTAAAACTAAAAGAGTGCTTAGCATCGATTACGTGGGTTATAACTGGTGTTTTAACACAGAAAGCATTTCCAACACATCACAGCGAGGCATGAGCAAAAACATAAATGTAAAAGGTCTTCTTGATGCTTTGTGGAGTGTTTGCGAAAGCTCTGCCGCTTCACAACCTTCAACCACTTCGCAACCTTCAGCCACTTCACGGCTTTCAACCACTTCGCATCTCTCAGCTGCCCAACAACTTTCAGCCATTTCAAGCTATTTCTTTATGAGATATGTTGTGTGGTATATATTGTTTTCAGGAAGATCTGCCAGCCCGAAGCGATTCATAGAGTGCGAAGGCGAATTGTTCAAGTGGCTCGACGAGCATAACCTAAACACACGCCCACTCATCTTTTCTAGGGCTATAGCATCTGAGCCCCTTTTATATCGCGTAAGCGTGTGGGGTTATTACTATGTGCATAAATTTCACTTAAGGCGCCTGTTTGCACATATCTATTGCAAAGGAAAAGACGAATAAGGAGATGAATAGGCTTTCACGCAACCAGCCACGCGCAAAACGCTTATGCCCTGCCTAAAGAAGCCTCATGTGCTAGTTGTGCGCTTAAGGAATAGCGTTGTTTATAGCGCACGTCGATTAACTCTGCCACGATGCTGATGGCCAATTCTGCAGGTGTTTTCGCGCCAAACTTAATGCCGATGGGGCGTTTTATGTTGGCCCATTGCGCATCACTTAAGCCCTGCGCACGCACCAGTTCATACACGGTGTTATTTTTCCCAGCGCAGCCCATGAGCCCCGTGTAATGCACACCATGGCGCACAGCCCACAAACACCCCTGCGGGTCAAACATGTGTCCTCGAGTAAGCACGCACACATAGTCTTTTTCGCTTGCGTGATAGTTTTGCAAATCGTCGAAATTGCCTTTGCCAAGCAAGATGCGATCTACCCCTGGAAAGCGGTCTTCATTTAGATATGCTGGGTCATAGTCTGCTACACTCACAGAAAAACCCACATGCAACGCCATGGGTGCCAGCTCACATGCCACATCGCTGGCCCCCAAAAGCCAAACTCGCACGCGCTCAAACAAAGGGCAAGACATCCAAGTTAGCCCCTCAAACTGTTCGTTGTGCATAGATGGCCCGCGCGTAACATCTTTCATCTGAAACTTATCGCGATCGGAATATGCGCGCGACGCCACAATCTCTTTGGCATCGTTGCAAAAAAACACGAGTGGCTCACCGTCTGCACTGCCCACTTCCCCATATTTTTTTGTAACTTCGTTGTCTTTGTTTAACACGGCCAGTTTTTCATCGTAGACTACCTTGAACCCAAGCCAGGCAAGTTCTTCGTTGTCGATTGCACTCGCGGCGCGCCTGAGCGTGGGAATGTCTTTTGCGCTAAGACTTTTTGCTATTGTGCTCAGATATTCTGGCGTAACATTTTTGTTGCCGCGCAGCGAATCTTCGCTGAAGGCGGGCACCATCTGGGGCGTGAGTTCGGGGGTTTTTCCCTGCTCTAGCGCATCAATTATGTTTTGAATATCTTGTTTGTTCATGGCTGCTCTCCCTTGTTTTGGTTGATGCCTAATTTTTTCTTGGCAATTAGTTTTCGATTTGTTTTCCTCGTGGCGTTTTTCCTCGTGGCGCTCAGTTTTCGGCTTGTTCTCGTCATGGCTCTTTAGCGAACTAAGCACACGTCTGGCGCCTTCTTCGTCTGGGTGAATGAGTGTGCTCTGCCCCCACACGTCACCCAACATATCACACGCAATCTGGCAAAGCGCATCGCGCACCACCACAAGCGCATTTTCACACCCAGGCTGACACCCTTGGCGCAAAAGTTGCATGGCGCTTGTTAAGCCTGTGTCTCGCAAAAGCTCCAAGCGACCAAGCTCGTCAACCACCAAAAATGCCTGTGTGGCTTGTGTCGCCTCATGTGGCGTAGGTTTGGCAGTTGCGCGCGCGGCTTCGTGCGGCGCGGGCGTGGTGACGTCATGTGTTGCGTGCGGCGCGGGCGCGGCGGTTGCGTGTGCCGCCTCATGCGCCACCTCATGCATTGCTAGCTTGGCGGCCTCACACGTTTGCGCGTAACTCAGCACGCCCGCGCGCAAAGCCGCTTCAAAATGGCTGTTCACCTTATCTATCGCATCGTTTGACATATACCACCCAAGGCTGGCACGCTCGCTTTGCGAGGCGCTATCTATCTCTCCTTGCTCTTTTGCAATGTCGCGACGCTTGGCAAAAAGCAAAGTGTGTTCCTGCGGAAGCAACGTGTTGTTGATGCCCAACTTCTCGAACCCGTTTTCATCTGTGTTGCCCTCATTTGGATGTCCGCGCTTCCACACGCCAGGCGCCACCACGCCAAATGGCAAAACTCCAAGGCGCCGCACCTCTTCCAGCAAGCTTTCCAACCATCGCGTTTTGCCCGACTGGATTGAACCTGTAAGAATAAATAACATGCAAACAACTCCCCCGCGTGATAAGTTACACGTCAGACATTTCATCAATCTTGCGCCCTGCGCTTGCCTCGTTTCCCGTGCTCGCCCCCGCGCTCGCCCCCGCGCTCGCCTGTGCGCCCGCACCCGCACCAGCGCTCAGCCCCACATTCATGGAACCTGTGCGATATCCATCTGCATCAACGGCCACGTGCACAAACCCCAAATCATGCAACTCGCGCAACACGCAAGAGCCATCTGGCGATGTCGCATCGCAAAGAAGCCCCGCAAGGCGCAAAATGTCGCAAGCAGGAACCTCTATGCGAGCCATTGTGCCCCCGCAATGCACGCGAACGCGCACTTGACTAAAGCCTTTTTCATGCAACATTTTTTCCGCCGCGTCTATGCGCTGCAAAATTTCAGGCGTAATCTCATCGCCATATGCCACGCGAGACGCCAAACACGCAAACGACGGTTTGTTCCACGTTGAAAGCTCGCGCTCACGCGAAAGCTCGCGAATCTCTTCCTTACTTAAATTTGCCTCGCGCAAAGGGCTAATCACGCCCTGCTCGCTCATAGCACGCGCGCCAGGGCGAAAATCTTTCGCGTCTGTGGCGTTGCTGCCATCTGCCATGATGATTTTTATTTCGTGCGCGGTGTCTGCTTGTTGCGCGGTGTCTTTAAGCGCACTGTTTTCATGCGCAATGTCTTGTTGCGCGGTGCCTTTAAGCGCACTGTTTTCATGCGCAATGTCTTGTTGCGCGCCATCTTCAAGCACGCCTTTCTCATGTGTGATGCCCTCATGCGCGCTGCTTGCCCTTTGCGCACACAAATTATCGAGAGAACTTGCAACCCTATAGG
>CAVEFW010000112.1:0-2269 GCA_963615035.1 Phocaeicola dorei | reverse complement strand
GTATCGCATAATTGTTGGCGCAATCGTATTAGTGTATTTTTTGGTCAAGGTGCTCGTGGGAGCATAAGCTGCATATATTCGTTTGCTCCATTGAGTTATTATGTGGCGACAAAGTAAATTACATTGGATGACAAAGTAAATTATTCGGGACGGACAAAATAAAAGGACTCACATGAAAAAGGAAGAAGCACTCAGCAAGATAAATGCTAAGCGTGAAGAAATCGACGATATAGACAGAGAAATTGTCGCGTTGCTAAACAAGCGCGCTGCAGCCTCGCTAGCTATAAGAAGGTTAAAACCAGCTGCTGAAATGCAATTATTAGACACATCAAGAGAAGATGCTATCTATGAAAAAATTTGTTCGCAGAGCACAAAAGAGCTTTATGACCAAGGGCTTCTGGAAATTTATTCAACGTTGTTGAAAGTGATGAAAGAAAACCCTGATGTAAGCAACACTAAATAGTTCAAACACAAAAGGAAAAATATGACAACTTCAAATAGTGAACAAAATGCAAATTCGCGTCAACCATCAGATCAAAAAGTCGTCGTGCTAGATTTTGGTGCACAGTATGGCCAACTGATTGCTCGCAGAGTGCGAGATTTGGGAGTGTATTCAGAAATTTTGCCTAGCGATGTGTCGCCAGACGAAATTCGCGACGCGGGTGCAAAAGCCATTATATTGAGTGGCGGGCCTGCCAGTGTGTATGCTTTGGATGCACCAAAGATTGACCCAGACATTTTGAATATGGGGCTGCCAGTGCTTGGGTTTTGCTATGGCCATCAGGTGATTGCTGCAAGTTTGGGCGGATGTGTGTCGCACACTGAAGTTGGCGAATATGGTGGCGTTGAAATTGTGCGAGACGCTGAAAGCGTGTTGTTGGGTGGCACGCCTAAAACGCAGACGGTTTGGATGAGCCATCGAGATTCTGTGGCGGAAGTGCCAAGCGGTTTTAGTGTTACAGCGCACACAAAAACTTGCCCAGTTGCTGCCATGGAAGATGATTCGCGCAAGATATATTCAACGCAGTTTCACCCCGAAGTGCGTCATACGCCCAACGGTCAAGATATGTTAAAAAACTTTTTGTTTAACGTTTGCAACTTTACGCCTTCGTGGAACATGAGCACCATTGCGCAAAGCACGATTGAAGCCATTCGCGATCAGGTGGGGAGTCAGCGAGTGATTTTGGGGCTATCGGGTGGCGTAGATTCAAGCGTTGTGGCTGCGCTTTGTGCGCGTGCTATTGGAAAACAACTCATCTGTGTGTTTGTGAATCATGGTCTTTTGCGAAAAGGCGAACCAGAGGAAGTGGAAGAAGTTTTCACGAAACAATTCGACGTTGAGTTCGTTCACGTTCATGCTGAGAAACGTTATGCAGAACTGCTTTCGGGGGTCAGCGACCCTGAGCAAAAGCGTCGCATAATCGGCACGCAGTTTTGGAAGGAATTTTTTGCTGTAGCGCAAGAATATGGAAGCAAGGGCGGCAAAAAATGTAGTGGTGCTAGTGGTGCTCAAGTTGCAAACTCCATAAAATATCTGGCGCAAGGCACAATATATCCCGACATAATCGAATCTGGTGCGCGCAAAACTGGCGGCAAGGCGTCTACGATTAAAAGCCACCACAACTTAATTCCTTTTCCCGAAGGTGTGCACTTTGATTTGATAGAGCCGCTCGACCATTTCTTCAAAGATGAAGTTCGAGCACTTGGAACATCGCTGGGGCTTCCAGACCACATAGTGCACAGACAACCATTCCCAGGCCCAGGTCTAGCTATTCGCATAATTGGAGAGATCACGCCAGAGAAACTTGATATCCTAAAAGATGCCGATGCCATCGTGCGAGAAGAGCTGGATGCATATAACGAAGAACTCTTTGAAAAAACGGGTGCGCGTGACGCACCGCTTTCAAATGAAGGTCCTGGCGCACCAGCAACAATAAACCCTATCTGGCAATATTTTGCAGTGCTTCCCGATATAAAAAGCGTGGGCGTGATGGGCGATGAGCGAACGTATGCGCGTCCTATTATTTTGCGAGCAGTTGAATCTAGCGATGCTATGACGGCCGATTGGGCGCGTTTGCCCTATGAAGTGCTATCGCGCATTTCAAATCGAATTGTGGCAGAAGTGCCTGGCGTTAATCGTGTGGCATACGATATTACGTCTAAGCCTCCCGCAACAATTGAGTGGGAATAAATGCACAGGGTCACGCATGTTGCAATTTGTGTGCAGGAATGCCAGCTGACAAGGTGTTTTTCAGTGCAGAAAATCAAT
>CAVEFW010000111.1:0-8488 GCA_963615035.1 Phocaeicola dorei | reverse complement strand
TTGTGCGCACGCATTTTTGAACGGTGGTGGCACCCAAATAGTCTGGGTCAAATTCGCTCACGTGCAAGAAATATGGCTTGAATTGCACCATGCCCGCGCTCGTTAAAAGCAAGCTTGGGTCGTCGGGCACAAGCGAACTTGATGGCATGCGCTTGCAGCCGCATTTCTCGAAAAAATCTAGGTACATCTCTCTAATTTGAGCAGTAGTTAAATATCGCATCTTTTTTCCTTGTCTTATGTTTGGTCTGCGTCTTGGTCTATTTCTTGCTTATTTTTTGGTTCATTTCTTGTCTGGGCTTGGTTTATTTCTTGTTTATGTTTTGCTTTATTTTTTATCTTGCCTTACATCTTGTCTTATATTTAGTTTACTTTTTGCCTTTGGTGCTGGCGTTGTCTTTGGCTTTCTTTTCTTTCTTTTGTGCAGCCCTATCAGGCGATTCTTTGCTTTTTTTAGCTTTTTCAATGTTTTGAACATGCTTTTCTATCTCAGCTTGCACATCCATAGATATCTTAGGAAGCTTGTTTGTGTTGCCTGAATCAAGGCGAGACACGTCTCCGAGCGGGTCTACCTCGTCTGCTTCCGATGGAGTTCCTTGGAAAAACACGCCGTCTTGTGCGACTATTTGTCTGCCCGTGTTCTTTTCAAAATAATATACAAACACCGATTTGACAACAGCCACCAAAGGCACAGCCAAAAGCATGCCGACGATCGAGCCCACAAGGCCATTCATAGTGCCGCCCACAGCAGAACCTATGAGCAAACCTATCAAAGTGAGTGCTGGGTGAATATCGACAGAGTCTTTCATTATGGCAGGGCTTATGAAAGTGTATACAAATTGTTGAATGATTATTGTGCCAACAAGCGCAGATATGCCTGCCACGGGGCTAACAAAAAAACCAAGAACGGCAGCTATTATGCCGCCTATCCATGGCCCCACCACAGGGATGATATTCATAACGCCTGTGATTAGCGCGATGGCTGCAAAGTTAGGGATGCCCAGCGCAAAGAAAAGCACGCCGCACACAAAAGCAATTATGGCGCATTGTAAAAGCGTGGCTTTGATGTATCCTGCCATGATGCGTGTTACAGTTACGTGCAACATCTTCCAGTCTTCTTCTCGTTTGCTGCCAGAGATGAGCCTGTTGCACTCACGACCAAGAGCTGGCAAGACGAGCAAGATCCAAAACGCAATCACAAGCGCAAAACCGATGCAGATGCATGTGTTCACCACTCCCCCGCCAAAGGCGATTACACCCGTGGCACTCGCGCGAGCCAACTCTTGAGCAGCCCCGCTTACAGCACCAGTTGCTTGATTTATCACTTGGTTCATGGAATCTGAGTTCAAGATATAGGAATATTCATCGTATCTAGACATCACCCACGCAGCCACTTTTTGCGCATATTCTGGCGCGGTGTTTATTAAGTCTATGAATTGCGCACTCAAGCCCACGGTAGGCGACACCATGATGAAACCCACCACGCCTAAAACCAAAAACATCAAGATGTATGCGATGGTGGTGCCCAAAGCTCTTGGCACCTTGTGGTCTTCTAACACAGCCACCACGCGGCGCAAGCAAAACACAATCACCACTGTCCAAAGCAACACTCCAACGGGAATAGATAAGATGCTTATCACTTGACCCAAAAGGGCGATGAGCGCCACAATGCCTATGATTGTGCCAACAGTAAAAAACCAACGCTTAGAGGCGTTGAGTTTTTTTTGTTCGTTTATTTGATCTTCTTTTTGGTCTTGCTTATTTGTTTCAATCATATCTATTTTATAGAAGTTCTTTTTTTGAAATTTGACTTGGAGAAAAAACTATTTTGCGGAAGTTTCACTTTGAGATGAAGTGGTTGTTTGTGCGCTAGGCGCAGGCTTTTGTTGGTCAGGCGTGCTTTCCGTGGGTGCAGCATGTGCTGGTTTTTGTTGAGCTGGCGCGCTTGTTGAAGGTGTGCCCTGCGCTGGAGGCTGCGCTTGGCTTTGTGCTTGATTGCTTTGTTGCTGAGTGGTTGTTTGTGCGCCAGACGCCCTGTCCTGTGCAATCTGGCTGGTCTGTGGGCTGTTTGCGCGACCCGAAAACGCACCAGATATCATGGTTGACACATCCATAATGGCGTTCAGCGGCGCGTTAGTAATTTTATCCACGGCACTCACAGCACTCGCAGCCGTGTTTGTGATGTTTCCCACATCTTCTAAGATGCCATCTAGGCGCATGATTTCTAGGTTTGCAGCATCGACTGTGAGAGTTACTCGATCCATTATGGGGTTTACCTGTGAAACAATGGGGTCTATTTTTTTTATCGTGGGTTCAATTTCTTGCACCATGTCTTGCACATCGTCAAGCGTTGGTTTAAGTGATTTATTTATAGTTATAACCAACTGAATGATGGCTATAAGCGCACCTATCAAACATATGCCCACCAAGACATAGACGAAAGGCAATATGAAATTTAGGTAGTCTATGATGTTCACTTTTCCTCCCAACATGCAAAATTAACCTTGAGTATACCACGTATATATTCTCTTGCAGGTGCAATATGTAAACATAGGAAAAACGCACACATTGTGTGGATAGTATGTGAACGGTTTGATTACGCGCCAGCCTGCCATCCTGCCTGTATGTCTGTTTGCCCCGCCTGTTCGTTGCGCGGTGCTAGTTGGTGGCCCTGTTAGGTTATGTTGCCTGCTTGTCTATTTGCCCGTCTGCTCACTCGTCTGTCTGTGCGCCACCTTACGCGCCCGTCTGTCTGTCGCGCTGAACAATTTGGCTGCGATATGCCTCCCAGCCGCGCTCGCTAGGGCAATAAAAACAACCACGCTCTAAGCCATCTGGCAAATATTGCTGGTCAACCCAGCCGGCGCTATAGTTGTGAGGATATTTATATTCGCCATAAGTTTGCGAATCTGGGCGGTGTCTGTCGCGCAAAGGCGCAGGCACAGATCGCGCTGGCCCACGTCTTACCTCGCGCAGTGCGGCATCTATGCCCGCCTCACAAGAATTACTTTTCGGAGCAAGAGCTATGTAAGTTGCAGCCTGCGCCAAATTTATCCTGCATTCTGGATAGCCTATTACCTCGGCACTCTTAAACGCAGCATGCGCCACTAAAAGCGCTTGCGGGTCGGCGTTTCCAACGTCTTCGCTTGCACAAATGAGCATGCGACGCGCAATGAAGCGTGGGTCTTCGCCACCATCGATCATCCGCGCCAACCAATAAAGAGCCGCATCGGCGTCTGACCCGCGCATGCTTTTTATAAACGCACTCACAACGTCATAGTGTTGATCGTCGTTTTTATCATATGCAAGCTTTGTGCGCGGCGCCACGTCTAGCACATCTTGTTTTTTAATCTGTTTGTTTTTCGACAACTCAGATGCAAGTTCTAACGTGTTTAGGGCACACCTTGCATCGCCAGCAGAACTTTTCACGATGCAATCTAGCGCATCTTTAGTAATACTGAATTTTCCACACAACCCGCGAGGGTCTTTTAATGCTTTGTCTATAAGTTGACTTATGTCTGCATCGCCAAGAGCGCAAAGAGTGATGATGCGACTTCTGGAATTCAGAGCAGAATTTACTTCAAAATAAGGGTTTTCAGTGGTGGCACCTATTAGCACCACCACCCTGTTTTCAACCGCATGCAAAAGAGCGTCTTGTTGGCTTTTGGTGAACCTATGAATTTCATCGACGAACAAAATGGTGCGCTTGCCTAAATCTATCAACCTGCGTTTTGCCGAAGCGATTTCGCGACGCAAGTCTGACACTGTGCCGCCTATTGCAGACACCTCGACAAACTGGGCGTGTGTGGTGTTTGCTATCACGTGCGCCAAACTGGTTTTGCCACACCCCGCAGGCCCATATAAGATGATGGAAGTAAGCGTGTCGCCCTTTATTGCTCGATATAGCCAACCATCAGACCTAAGCACTTCTGGCTGGCCCACAAATTCATCGAGCGTGCGCGGGCGCATGCGCACAGCCAAAGGTGCCACGCTGGCTATGGCCTCTTTTTCGATGTCGCTAAATAAGTTTTCCATAGGCACGCTTAGTTGCACTTAGTTGCTGCTTTTTAAGAAAGCTTCATATCCAAGACGCGCCATATAAATGTCTGCTTTGCTTGTTACTTCCCAAGGCGCATGCATAGAAAGCACAGCCACGCCTGAATCAATCACGTCCATATCATATCTGGCGGGAATAAATGCGATTGTTCCACCTCCGCCCGCATCCACACGGCCAAGCTCGGCTGTTTGATAGACAACATTTTCGCTATCCATCACATTGCGAATATATGCCATATATTCTGCGGATGCATCGTTTGACCCGCTTTTGCCGCGTGCTCCTGTATATTTGTTGAACACAAGGCCACAACCCAAAAACGCTGAATTTTTCTTTTCAAACACGCTTGAATAAAGCGGGTCGAAACCAGCAGACACATCGGAAGACAGCATGCGGCTATTTTTTAGTGCCCTGCGTGTTTGCAGCAGGTCTGAATGCCCTGATGCGCACATAATCTCACTTATCGTGTTTTCAAAGAACAAGCTTTCCATGCCGCTTGCACCCACGCTGCCGATTTCTTCTTTGTCCACCAAAACACACACGCAACTTCTCTTTGGATTTTTTTGCGTGAGCTGGGCTTCCAAGCTGGTGTAGGCGCACACTTTATCGTCTTGGCCATAGCCTAAAACCATGCTTTCATCGAAACCCAAATTTCTGGCGCATCCTGCAGGAACGACCTCTAGCTCTGCGCTTAAAAAATCGGCTTCTTCGATGTTGTATTTTTCTTTCAAAAGATGAAGAACATGCGCACGCACGCGCTCATTTTTTTCGGCGTTATTATTTTCAGAGTCGTCGTCGGTTTTTTCTGCGGCGTCGTTGTTGTTATTTTCAGCGTCTCCGTCCGTCTTTTCTGGTTCCTCGCTGCCTTGCGCGTCTTTGCGCTCGGGCTTGCTTGCAAATAGCAAATCCAAGTCTTCGCCCTCTATTATTTTGCTTGCATCTTTTTTCATCTGAGATGCGCCCAAGTGAGGCAAGATGTCGGTTATGCAAAACACGGGGTCTTTTGCGTCTTCGCCTATAACGACGTCTATGCGCTCACCGTCTTTTTTGCAAACAACGCCATGAAGAGCAAGCGGAATGGTGCACCACTGATATTTTTTTATGCCGCCGTAATAATGAGTGTCCAACAAAACCAGCCCCGAGCTTTCATAGAGCGGGTTTTGCTTTATGTCCAATCGCGGGCTGTCTAAATGAGCACCCAAAATGTTAAAGCCATCTGTAATGGGTTGTGTGCCCACGTGAAACAAAATGAGCGCCTTGTTGTGCGTTTGTGCCCACACTTTATCTCCTGGCACTATAGACTTGCCAGATGTCAACACGCTATCAAGCGACACATATCCCGATTTTTCCGCCAGCGCAATCGCACCGCTCACACACTCTCGCTCCGTTTTATTTTCCGAGATAAAGCTAATATATCGCTTGCTTAAATTCTCCAAGTCTTTTAGTTGCGTTTCATCCAGTTTTTCCCATGCATTCGTCTGTTTCATCGCATCCCCTTTATTTTGTGAATAATTTAATGTAATTTTGCCAGCTTTTCCGTGTCAGCAGGCTGTTCCATGTCGGTGAGCTATCCTGCGCCAGTGAACTTTTCCGCGCCTACACCAAGCAATTTTAATTAAAACTAATAATTGCTATTTTCAGTTTGCAACCCTCATATCTCCAATGCTTTCATCTTCAATATTTTCAAAATAGTCGATATATTCATAACTATAATTCAACAAAGTGTTGCGTGTACTATCTATGGCAACACTCGATTCATCGATGCCTATAAACGCTCTTTTATTTCGAGCAGCAGCCAACAGCGTGCTTCCACTCCCGCTAAAACAATCAAGCACAATGCTTCCCTCATCTGAAGATTGTTGCACTATGCAATCAAGCATCTCTATGTTTTTCTGCGTTGGATATTCAGGATTTTGTGGGTCCTTAAAATTTAACCATACATCTTGCATCAATGAACCTTGATAATCATCTAGATATTTTTTAAGCCTTGGGTTGCCTGTTTTAGACCACTCTATCAATCCTGCCGCATCTAATTCTGTAAGCTTATCGGGAGATGTGCGCCAATGCCTTCCTTGAGGCGGAAGCATTCCCTTCCACGGTTTTCCGGTGCTGCCATTAAGTGTTTCACCAGGAGCATGCAAAGGCACCGTGGTGTAAAACCCGCGCTCATCCTTTTTCTTAAATCGAGCCTTATCACTTTCTTTTATATGACGCTTATAATTCCAAATGTTGCATCCCTTTTTCTTGGCATAGACCAAAATCACATCGTGGTTGTTTCCCCATGCTCTTCGCTCACTATTTTTAGGATTGCATTTAACTCTTGCAATCTCATTTAGAAAGTTGTTATAGCCAAAAACATCATCTAAGATCAAACGCAGGCGATGGTTAAAATTGCAATCGATATGCAGATAAAGAGTTGCCCTGTAAGACATCAAACCATAAATCAGCCGAATGACTCGCTCCATGTAATTAAGATATGCCGAGCGAGTGAATGAATCGTCATATGCAACTATTTCATTGTTTTTACTTCTAGATATGGTTGACACCCTGTTTTGACTAACAGAAAATATCTGTCTTGTGTTATAGGGCGGGTCTATATAGACCAAATCAATCTTGCCAGCATAAAGCTGTTGCAAACTTTCTAGCACTTCTATGTTGTTTCCCTTAAATAGTTTTGACTTCATTTTTAAATCGCCTCTAAAAAATCTTTGAGGAGCAGCGCCGACATTACATTGTCGTTGCTTCTTTGCAACGTTGCAAAAAACCTATTGTTTCCGGCAACATAGATAATTCCATCTAAAATTGCGATGGGGCAAACTTTATATTTAGTTGTTGTGGTTATGCTTGAAAAAATATTTATTGCACTGTTGAATTGATTAGTTTGGTTTCCCCCACTAGCCGAAATGAATTTTGCCTCACCGATTACATAAGTATTATTTTTTCTGCACATAAAATCCAAACCAGTGTTTCTGCCATAACCAAAGTTGATGCGAGCAATCTCTCCTAGTTTTTTGTCGCCTTGAAAAAGAATCATATCTTTATCACTTGCAAAAAAATCGCTTGCATCTCTAACGATTTCCATATTTAATTTTCCGCTTTCAACAAACTTTTTGAAACATTGCCCCATTTGCCTGTTTGCCTCTGCGGGTCGCTCCATCCGCTGAATAATTTCATCTAAACCAAGCTCATAGATTTCTTTGTATATGCGATTAAGCATTTCAGGGTTTCTATCGAATGCCGAAGGGTCTTGCTTGAAAAACCCGATGTAGCTATTTTTTATGGGGGAAACTTCTGCATTAAAACACTCAGTCAAAAGCGTTATTTTGTCTTTGTGCATATAGGCATATTCAATTTTTTCTTTCTTATCATCATCAATTGGGCGCTCTGGGTTTTGAAAAATTGGATAAACCTCAAAAAGTCTGTCTAGGTAATTGCTATTTTGAGCAATCTCTATGCTTTTTTCACACCATATATTCATGACAACCTTTCTGGAACTATGTTTGCAAATTGAGCATATTTTAACTATTTTTGTGGGTGTCTGTTTTAGGCACGCCTCGAATTATTTTAACTAAATGTTTCGACCTTCTCTAGAGAAGTGAAAAAATATGCCTTGCGTGCTTTTTGCACACAAGGCATTTTAAATTAAATTTTGTTGTTTTGGTTGTTTTGTTGAGTAATGTTTAAGTTGCTAATAAATAATCACTGAAGCTCAAAATATAAACACTAAGGCTTATAAAATAGCCACAAGGCTCAAGATGCAATTACTAAAACTTAAGACATGACCGCTAGAGCTTAAAACACAACCCGAAAACAAAACATCATAAACCTAGATTTTTTCTACGTTGCTTGCTTGCATTTTGCCACCGTTGCCCTCTGTGATATCAAAAGACACTTTCTGACCCTCATCAAGCGTTCTGAAACCATCCATCTTTATTTCGCTAAAGTGAACAAATAGATCTTCACCGTCTTCTTGAGAAATAAAGCCGTAACCCTTTTCTGGATTAAACCATTTCACATTACCTTCCGCCATTTTTTGCTCCTTGTCTTGCCTGTGCTTGTTTGAGGCTAGTTAAATTTATGTTACAAAATGCAACAAATTGAATAAATAAAACGCACTCATTATATTCGTTGGTGAGAATAATTCAAGGGTTAAAAATTTGAGTGGGTAATGCACTATGTTTGGCGAAGATGGTGAGTTGTTTGCGCTGTTTGTGTTATATGCGCTGTGTATGCTGTGTGTGCTGTGTGCGTCCACATTCGATTTTGCGAATAATCACTCAAACGGACAAACTGCGCGAAAAGAAATGTTTTGCGCGAAACCGCTCAAACAACCAAGTTTGGCAAGTGCAAAAATAAAGTGAAGTGAAAAAGAAAAAGGAGAAGATGGCGGGATGTACGAGACTTGAACTCGCGACCTCCGACGTGACAGGCCGGCGC
>CAVEFW010000110.1:0-10073 GCA_963615035.1 Phocaeicola dorei | reverse complement strand
TGCTGCTATACCTCCCATCGCTTGTGCCTCTGCAACAATTTGCAGAGCAAGAGTAGTTTTGCCGCTTGCCTCTGGGCCATATACCTCAATGATTCTTCCACGCGGCACGCCTCCAATGCCTAAAGCAGCATCTAGCGGCAAGGCACCTGTAGGTATTGCCTCCACAGACAAATCGGCACCATGTTCCCCCATCTTCATAATTGAGCCCTTACCAAATTTGTGTTCAATTTGGTCTGTCGTTATCTTTAATGCTCCGTCTCTATCAGTCATATCTACCCCTTTTTCTATTAACTAAAAATTACTATACACGAACATCTGTTTTGTTTCAAGCAATTAAGTGAAAATTTGTTCGCATGAAAAAATAATAATTGTTCACTGCCTAATTTATATCTGAGAATTTGCATATAGATCTAGGAAAAATTGACGCGAAGTTAAAACAAATTCATAGAAAAACACAAACGAAATACAGACAGATTACAAACAGATTACAAAAAAACGCTCAAAGTGCACCTCATGCGCCTCGTTTAAGAATTATCTAGCGCATCTAACAGTTCACAAAGCGCACAATAACAAGTTTTTCTTCTTACATCGTCGCGCGAACCTGAAAAAGAAAACCTGAAGACTCTGCATTGCTCACACCCAGCTAGCGCCATATATACTGTGCCCACTGGTTTACCAGCCTCTGCGCCACCAGGGCCCGCGATGCCGCTTACAGACACACAAAAATCTGAAGCATTCAATTCACGTGCGCCTTCTGCCATCTGGACAACAACATCACCACACACAGCACCTTCGCGATCCAGCAGATTTCCGTCTACTCCCAAGATGTTTCTCTTTGCTTCAATGGCATATGTCACTTCTCCACCCAAAACAACGCTGGAGCTGCCTGGCACAGATGTCAGCACCTCACATATCATTCCACCAGTCAAACTTTCTGCTGTGCAAATGCTTAAGTTTGCAGATGAAAATTTATCAATAACTTCCGTTGCCTTCAGTTGTAACTCATCGACTGAGACAAAATCGACATCGCCGCGCTCAGACACCAAATTTGCCACACCTTTTGCCACACCTTTTGCCTGACATGCATTACCACTTGCATTTTTTGTTGCAATAGAACTGCCTTGTTTTCCAGAAAAACCAAGCA
This sequence comes from Phocaeicola dorei, assembly GCA_963615035.1. GTDB lineage: Bacteria > Actinomycetota > Coriobacteriia > Coriobacteriales > Eggerthellaceae > CAVEFW01. Next base: position 8,929 of record CAVEFW010000110.1, on the reverse strand, counting down.
AGGGCATGCACTTTGCAAAGTAATCTATCAAAGACACAATAGTTAAAACCAAGGCTGCAATCATAAACAACCAAGAAATGATATACATCGGGTGTGTTGGCACGTTCCACTCAACAATGCAAACGCCTTTAAGCAAAAACAATATAATCGCAATAATCTGAAGCACTGTTTTTGCTTTCCCGAACCAACTTGCAGCTATCACAACTCCGCTGCTTGCTGCAATCATTCGCAAGCCAGACACTATAAACTCGCGAATCAAAATGACTAGTGCCACCCAGCTGGGGATAAAGTCAAGCTCAATCATTGAAAGCAATGCGGCAAACACCAAAATCTTGTCGGCAAGAGGATCCATGAATTTACCAAAAACAGTAACTTCCCCGCGGCTTCTAGCCAGATATCCATCCAAACTATCACTGCACGCCAACACAACAAACAACGCCACAGCCACCCAGGGCTTTGCTGTTTCTAGTGCGGGTATGTTTGGAAACCAAAGCGGCCAAGGGGAAAGCAGGGCTATAACAAAAACTGGCACGCCCAAGATGCGAATAATCGTAACTATATTCGCAGGCGTCATGAGCGCATCAGTGCTGTTTTGCGCATTTTCATTCATATTAGATCGCTTCTGCCTCCACATCGAAAAACAGACTATCCACTATTTTTGCTTTAACGATTTCACCTGGGCTGCCCGCATCGACATATGTAATGCCGTCAACTTCAGGTGCTTGAAAAAGCGATCTGCCGAACAGATGCCCGTCTTCGTCAACACCTTCCAAAATCACACTCACAACATCTCCTATTTTGCTATTTAACGAAGATGTGCAAACGCTATTTGCAATATCGCTTAAGCGTTGCGCTCGATGTTGTTTTTCAACGTCGTCTAGTTGGTTTGGCAGGTCATATGCACGCGTGCCTTCTTCGCGCGAATAGGCGAAAACTCCCACATAATCAAATAGCCCCATCTCGCAAAAATCACAGAGCTCTTCAAATTCTGCGTCGCTTTCACCTGGAAACCCTGCAATGAGAGTTGTGCGCAAAGTGATATGTGGAACTTTTTCTTTTATGTGAGCGACCAGTTTTTCAAACTCTTTGCGCGAGCCTTTGCGATTCATCTCTTTTAGCAAACGCGGGTTGACGTGTTGTAAGGGGATATCGAGATATTTAATGATGTTTTCATGAGCACACATTACATCTAAAAGTTCATCATCTATTGCTTCTGGCTGTAAATACATCACGCGAAAAAGCATCTTTGGATAGCGTGTTGCCAAATTATCTAAAAGCCAGCTAAGTGTAAGAGGCACATCAAAATCGCTTCCCCATCTGCCCGTATCTTGCGCAATCAACACAACTTCAACAACGCCTGCGCTTTGTGCATCATCGATTTCTGCGCATATATCTTCATATGAAAAACTATGATATCTGCCTCTGATATAGGGAATTGTGCAATAAGAACAAAACCTGTCGCATCCATCGCTTATTTTCACATATGAAGAATAAGGACCAGCGCTAGGAATATATTCATAAGATGTGTTTGCGTGAAGCGCGTTAGAGCCCTTGGTGTTTTCGTGCAACGCGTTAGAACTGCTGGCGTTTTTATCATCGAGCGCACTTTTATTTTGTGCGTCAATTTCAAAGAGGTCAGCAATGATTTTTGCGATGTTTTTCTCTTCATCACAAGAAACAAAAGCACTGGCCTCGCGAAGATCTGTCTGCAAGTCTTTTTTGTAACGCGCAGGCATGCAACCAGCAACCACCAACTTTATTTTCCCACGCGCATATTCTGGAAGCTGCACCACATCAAATATGACTTCGAGGCTCTCTTTCGTTGCAGCCTCTATAAACGAGCAAGTGTTCACCACCACAACGTCTGCCACTTCCACATCGTCTGTAACACAAAAACCAGCATCCAAAACGCAGCGTTTCATGTGAGTTGTGTCCACCTCGTTTTTAGCACAACCCATAGTTATAAAACAAACATTTATAGTCATATCTATCAAGAAATTTTCAGACCAATCAAAATTTTTTAGAAAATTTAGACGTACAACAATTATCTGTAGTTAGTAAATTGAAGTGGCTGACCGTAGTCTTTGCCCTTTAGAAACGCGATAATCTCTTGCAAAATATCGCGCTTGGCTGAACTGACACGCAATTTGTTTTCTTCAATAGTTACTTTTGCCTTAAACTTTTCTGCCTTTATGTCTTTACTTATTTTCTTGCAAGTTTCTTTGTCTATGCCATCAATCACCTTTGCTGCAAGGCGCACTTGACCTCCCGTGGCTGCCACAGGAGTGCTCCATGTAAGCGAATTGATTTCAATGCCGCGTTTAATTAACTTAGATTCCAAAACATCGCGAATTTGCTTTGCTACAAAATCTGCTGGAGCCAAGACTTCGATTTTCTTTTCCTGTTTGTCTAGCGAAATTTCAGCACCTGAATCTTTTAGGTCATAGCGTGTCTGAATTTCACGTTTTGTTTGCTGATATGCGTTGTCGACCTCTTGCATATCAACTGTTGACACGACATCGAAACTGTTTTCTTTAGCCATAAATAATTCCTTTCGATCAAAATATATGAATTGCTCTATTTCAAATTGCTCTTTTATATAAACAAATTTTTATTAATTTTTGCATTTTGCAAAACGCAGCACTAAAGCTCTGCGACACACATTATCAAAGCTCAGGGCAAACAAAACCTCTTTGATGTAAAACTTTATCGGCATTTTATGCAGTATTGGTGTTTGACGCCGTGTTTGACGCTGTGTTTGATGCCGCGTTTGAATTAGTTGCAGATCCAGCCTTATTTTTTTGCGCCCATTCGTTTAATATCTTTGCAAAGTCTACTGTATATGTGTAATAGCCCGAACTATCAGTGCTAAGCTCAACCTCTGCGCCATCTACCGTAACTTTTATTCCAGAATTTGTGGGAACGCTTATCTTCCACTTACCAGTGACTGTGAAAGCAGCAGTAGACGGCCCTGTAACAATTTCTGCAACACTGGGGGTTGTGGAATCGTTTTCATAGATCTCCAGCCAAATTTCTGCACCGCTATCAACTGTATATGTCACAGCACAAGAAGTGGGAGCTGTGGGTGTGGCAGCTTCGCTCGCAGCGTTATTCGATGAATTGCTATTTTGTCCTGTTGTGTCTGTAACACCTGTAATGGGGACCGAAGTATTAGTTGTGGTCTGTTTTGGAGCCACACAACTGACTATTTGTGTTATCAAAAAGACAACGAGCACTACAACAAAGATCGCGGCAATGATAAATGGCAATTTTGATGTAACGTTTGAAGAAAATATCGACGTGAGCAACCCAGCAGATCTGTTTGATTCACGTGGTCCGCCACTTCTTGAAGCGCGACCTCCATATGGTTGCATCGATTTAGTGTGCACCAACGGGTTATCTGCGCCACCGCGTGCACCTCTGTTTGAGTTTTGCCCTCGAGTGCCTCTGTTATAGGCCTGTGCATTTTGACGTGTTCTATTTGACACAGTCCTTCTGCTAGACTGTGAATTAAACTGTGAATTTTGCGAGCCTGAATAAGACCTGTTTTGTCGTTCAGCCGAGTTGCCGCGAGACAAAGAATCGCGCGATCTAGGTGAGTTATATCTATCTTGCCTTGAGCTTGAGGACTGCAATGAGCGCTCACGCGCAGAACTGTTTCTTTGAGTGTTTATGTTGTATGCATCACCGCCGCGAATGCTCACTTGATAATTGTCTATTTCCTGAATGTATTGCCGCGTTAGAGCTGGAGCATTCAAACCAAGCATGCGCGCATATGCGCCAATCATGTTTCTGGCATAACCACGAGCAGGCATATTCTCGAAATCGCTGTGTTCTATGGCTGATAAAATGTCTGCACGAATGCGCAGATATCTAGAAACGTCTTCTAGGCTATAGCCTTGACGCTCACGCGACTCACGCAATATGACACCGAATGGCTTGTTTGCCATTGCTCTTCCTTTCACGACTTTATATGTGAATTTTATTCGTCATTTTGCTCGAATGCCTTCAATGTTTCCAATTCCATTGTATCTACAAGAACATCTCTGGGCTTACTTCCGTTCGGTGGGCCCACAACGCCCTTTTCTTCCAAGGCATCCATTATACGCCCCGCACGAGCATAACCCACTTTTAATCTGCGTTGCAAGCTGGAAGTTGAACCCAGATCGCTAGACACAACAATTTCTGCCGCCTGCCAGATAAGCGGGTCGTCATCTGTAACAGAGCCACCAGAACCATCAGGAGAAGAATCAGAAAGCGTGATCAAGTTTGTCTTTAAAATTTCATTGTGATATTCAGGTGAACCTTGTTGTTTTAGGTGTTCTACCACGGCGTTTATCTCTTCCTCGGACACATAGCAACCTTGAACGCGCACAGGCTTTGAAAGTTCCGGTTTGCTCAACAGCAGATCGCCCAAGCCAATTAAGTTTTCAGCACCTGGCGTATCCAAGATAACGCGCGAGTCTATGCCAGAGGCAACGTTGAAAGCAATTCTGTTTGTGATGTTTGCTTTTATAAGGCCTGTCACCACTTTAGCAGAGGGGCGCTGAGTGGCAACGATTAAATGGATGCCCGCGGCACGTGCAAGCTGGGCAATTCTGCTGATGGAAAATTCCACTTCCTTGCCCACATTCATCATCAGGTCTGCCAGTTCATCTATGATTATTACGATGTAAGGCAACTCCTCAAGTGCAGGCGTCTCATTTTGATCACCCTGTGTTGAAACACTGGGTTCACCTTCAGTTTCATCTAAATATGCAGAGTTGGAAGAGTTGTCAAGTGTGCCTTGGGCGTCTGCTGCCGCTTCTGTCATTTCAGCCACCTGTGACATCTGTGCCATCTGTGCCGCCATCTCTTGTGCCTTAGCGTTATATTGAGAGATGTTTCGCGCCCCAACATCTGAGAAAACTTTCAGGCGCCTCTCCATTTCAGCTACACCCCAAGAAAGCGCGCTGGCAGCCTCTTTTGGCTCTGTTACCACTGGAACATATAGGTGAGGAATGCCATTGTATGGGCTGAATTCCACGCGCTTAGGGTCTATCATGATGAGGCGAACTTCAGATGGCGTGGAGCGCATGAGGATAGACATAATCATGGCGTTTATGCTCACAGATTTACCAGAGCCTGTGGTGCCGCCAATGAGCAAGTGAGGCATTTTCGCTAGGTCAGACACTATAGAGTTTCCCTCTACGTCTCTGCCAATTGCCACTTGCAGGGGTCCTGTCTTTGCATATTGCAAAACATCTGCCAAAAGCACACTTTGACGCGTTTGATTGGGCACCTCTATTCCTACGAAATTTGTGCCAGGGATGGGTGCAAATATGCGAACACCAGGAGATGCCAGAGCCAAAGCAATATCATTGTTTAGCGATATGACCCTGTTCACGCGCACGCCATGAGGCAAGCTGACTTTAAAGAGTGTAACTGTAGGCCCTGCAACCCAATCTTTCACAATAGCATCTATCCCGAAATCGTTTAAGGTTTGCTGGAGGGTTTGCGCTGTTTGTTGCAATTCTTTTTTGCTGGCACAGCTCACATTTTCGCGTGAGCTTTTTATGAGTAAATTCGGATCTGGAAGTTCAAAATTTTCATCTGGACTAGGTGTAGCCTGTGATTTTTTCATGAGTAACTTGGAATTTGTTGCACCAGATTTTCTTGATGACGATTTTTTAGATGAACGTGAATTGTTCGGGGTCGCATCACTGAATTTTTTTGTGGGTGCGCTGTCTGCATTATTTGCGCCATCATTAAATTTGACTGTTTTCATGTCATCTGTTGCATTCACATCGTCTGAAACTGCGCCCTTGCGGTTTGTGCTTTGCGGGCCACCTCGTTTAGAGATGATTTGTGTGGGCGCGTCTGCCTCATCACTTAAAACACAAGTGTCACCCGCGCAAGCATAGTTGGAAAAATCACCGTTATTTTTACTCACCACATCATCTGCAGGCATAATTTTTTTTGTATGAGACATATTCATGTTTGCAAACGAATCGAGATAGTTGTCTTCTGCACCACCCTTTTTTCTTTTTGGTTTTGAAAACAAGCGAGACAAAAAAGACTTTTGCTCATAGGAGCTCTCGTCTGCATTTTCGTTATTGTCTGCTGAATTTAGCTGGCGTGCCTCGCTTAGTCGATCTCTAAGCGCACTTATAACAGAAGAAATAGACAAACCTATTATGGCAAGACCCACACAGATTAAACCAACCATGATTACAAGTGAGATAGTTTGTCCAAAGAGAGTGATCCCAGCATATGCTATGCCACACCCCACATATCCACCACTGCTCAAAAGAACAGATTCTGTGAATAAAAACTGAGTTGAATTTGCGTTTGCACCAAAGGAACAAAGCGACATGATGCCTAAGATTGCTATAAAGATAAAAGACAAACCGATAGACAAACGCATAGGCAGCTTTGTTTTTTTAACTCTGAGGAGCAGAATTAAACCGATTGCCAACAAAAAAACAGGCAAAATATATGCGCCATTTCCAAATGTGAGTTTTAGTGCCGTTGTGACTGCGGAAGTTACAACGCCGCTGCTAGAAGATGTTGTGCCTATGAATAATGCGATGGATAAAACTATTAAAACAATCGCTGCAATGTCTTGCAACGCGCGTTCTGCCAACAAACCGCTTCCAGCTGCTGCTTCATCACTTTTGCACGCCTGTTTATTCCTGCCGCGTTGTTGAGATAGCTGAGCAGGACTTTTAGCTTTGCCAGATCGCTTTTGTGATGAAGAAGCCACAAATACTAAACCTCCAACAAGTTCGTCAATATGATTGGCTTTTGTTTAGTTCTCTCCCAAAGAATAGAGCGCATAGCGTTTGAAACATTGCGCTGTAATTCTTTTTCAGACATGTTTTTTCCAAGCCCAGTTTTGAGCGCACTTTGAGCACACCGCTCAACATCACGCAAAAGATATGGGTCGTCTCCTCCTGTAATGCCGCGCATGCTAAGCTTCATATCACCCACAATTCTTCTTCGTGAAAAATCGCACGCCGCGCTAAGCGCACACAAACCTTGCTGCGCCATCGTAGATCTATCGTCTAGCACCTCTTGAGAGGTGTCTCCAACAGATAAGCCATCAACATAGACAATGCCACTTGGATAAACAGGCCCTGTTTTAACAACACCATTTCTGATTTCCAGCGATTCACCATTTTCGCAAATGAAAATATTCTTTTGTTTAATGCCCACCTTTTGTGCCAAAGTTGCATGAGCACGCAGATGTGTGGCCTCGCCATGCACAGGCATGAAATATTCAGGGTCAACCATAGACATCATGAGTTTTAACTCTTCTGAACCTGCATGACCCGACACATGCACCATAGCACGGCTTTTATCCCAAACATCACATCCAAGCTTTGCAAGATCGTTTACAACGCGCGTTACAGCTTTTTCATTTCCTGGAACTGGAGTGGCGGAAATTATCACAGTGTCTCCCGCATCCAGATGGATTGTTTTATGATCGCCAGACGCTATGCGAGATAGAGCAGACAAAGGCTCGCCTTGAGAGCCTGTGCACATAACAACAACTTTATGCGCTGGAGTTTTATCCAAATAATATGCATCGATCAAATCTTTGTCGGCTATGCTTAAATAACCAAGACGTCTGGCAATGTCTGTGTTTTGAATCATAGATCTGCCAGTAACAACAACTTTTCTGCCTGCAGCAATAGCAGCATCGCAAATCTGTTGCATGCGATGAATGTGGCTTGCAAAACTAGCGATGATCACGCGACCTTTTGCCGAATTGATAATCGAACTCAGCACATCGCCCACTTCTGCTTCCGATGGTGTAAAGTTTTTGTTTAGCGCGTTTGTGGAATCGCTCATCATCAAATCAACGCCAGTCTGTGAAAAACGACTGATAGCAGCAAAGTCTGTATGAACGCCATCGATAGGTGATTGATCTAGCTTAAAATCACCCGTATGCAAGATATTTCCAGCAGGTGTTGTGAAAAACACGCCGAGCGCACCTGGAATTGAATGATTTACAGAAAAAAATTCGGCTTTTATGCAACCGAGATTTATAACGCTGCCCGATTTAACTTCAATTAGTTTTGCATTTTTTATCTTATGTTCTGCAAATTTGCCTTCAATTAAACCAAGTGTCATCTTTGATGCATAGATGGGAACTTGCACGCCTAAATCTTTCACCAGATAAGGAAGCGCACCTGTGTGATCTTCGTGGCCATGTGTTACCACAATGCCTTTCAACTTGTGCGCATTTTCTAGAACATAGGTGTAGTCTGGCAAAATTAAATCGATGCCTGGGTGATTATCATCTGGAAACATCAATCCAGCATCGTCTACTATTAAACTGTCTGCACATTCAAATGCAGTCATATTTTTACCGATGGCGTCTAGACCGCCCAAAGGGATCACTTTGCAAACAGCATTTGAATGTCCTCTGTTTGCGCCACGCCTTTGACGATTGTTTTTATAGTTTGTGCGCCCCTGTTTGTTTTTTTGTGAAGACGCTGAATTTGATTGTGTGCGGCTGAGCTGCGGGCGTTTATGCTCTAATTTTTCATGTCTATATCGTTTTGTCTTATTTGAATTGCCTCTATAGTTATTCTTTGAGTTTCTATTTTGTGAACCGCTCTGCGAGGCGTTATGCATGCCGTTATGCGCACCGTTTTGCGCACCGTTTTGCGTGCCGCCGTTATTTTTTGAACTAATATTTTTTTCTACCATTTCCCTACTTTCGCTTTTTGTAACTCTATAAAACGCCTACTTGGCGCATTATGTTGGCAAGCGTTTCACGCTGATCTTTAGTTGCGTTAACCAAAGGCAGGCGAACACCGCCAACACTAAAACCTAACAAATCGAGTGCTTCTTTTACTAAAATTGGATTAGCAGTTGCAAAGAGACCTTCCATCAAAGGCAGCAACTTATCGTTAGCCTTTTGCGCACTTTCCCAGTC
>CAVEFW010000109.1:0-6964 GCA_963615035.1 Phocaeicola dorei | reverse complement strand
TAGGGGTGGAGCTGAACTTGGATGTGTGAAGCGAAACCCCTATAAATGAAGTAAATGCGCACACAGCAGTAAAATGAACAAAGTGCCCGCTTTCAAGAAAGGCTTTCAGCTTATGACATATGAGGATGGTGCGGCTAACGTCATTACGTCAGGGATTTTCGTGGTCTTAGGTTCCTTGGCGCAAAATATTCAAATAAGCCTCATAAGAAAACCTGCGGTTTCTGTTTTTGTCTGATGTTTGAACGAGTATGCCCGCATCAACTAAGCGTTTCACGGCGGCAGACGTTGTGTTGAACGCAATATCTAAATCTTCTGCTGTTTTTTGGATCTCAATAATAGGATTTGACTCTAAGTATTCAAAAACCAACATTGCATTTTTTGCAGAACGACCTAATTGAGAAATTGCAGCAGCATTTTTGTCGTGTAAGGTAACCAATTTATCAATGGCCTCTCTCGCATCTTCTGCAGATTCTGAAATTGCTCGCAAAAAGAATTTGATCCATTGTTCGTAATTTCCCTTCAACCTTACCTCTGTCATTCTGTCGTAATATTCCACCCTGTTTTTCTTCAAGAAATAAGAAATGTATAAAGCGGGAGTCGTGAGCGTTTTTTTCTCCATCAAAAATAGCGTAATCAGCAAACGACCAATTCTCCCATTTCCATCCAAAAACGGATGAATAGTTTCAAATTGGTAATGTATTAGGGCGGCTTTTATTAGCACATCTAGGTTATCGTCTGCATTAATATATCCTTCAAGTTCAGCCATAGCATCCTTCATATCATCAGGGCAGGGAGGAATATATCTCGCAGATCTAAGTGTGCAACCTTGAGCGCCTATCCAATTTTGTGAATGCCTGAACTCGCCAGGGTTTTTTTCTTGACCGCGCACTCCTTGCATCAAAACCTCGTGCACCTCTTTAATTAACCGATTACACAACGGAAGCGACCGCAAACGATTGATTGCAAAATTAGTTGCTTTAATGTAATTAACCACATCTGCCACATTGCGATTGGTGTTTTTGTCTCGCGATGGGTCAAGCACATCTTCCAAGGTGACCTGCGTGCCTTCAATCTGAGATGACATCAAGGCTTCTTTGCGCACGTACATCGACACGAACAGCTCAACGTTGGGAATGTGCGCTGCAACGCTTTCTAAAACTGCAATCTGTGAATTGGCACCTACAAGCAAACTCACAAGGTCTTCGGAGAGTTTAATTGGGGGGTCGGGCGGCAAGGGACTAGGCACAAATGACTCATATGCCAACTCGCCTGATAAATTGGTTCTGTAATATCCCGCACGATTACTCATTGCTTTAACCCTTTTGCTAACTTGAAATATGCGTGCTTATTTTAACCTTTTATTTCAAGAAAACAACTGAACTTGAAATAATGGTGCTTATTTGTGATTGTTGGTTTATTTTTTCCTTTTCGGTATATTTCTGCAGACTTTAATTTCAAAAGCAACGAAGATATTCCCGAATTTGCATGACCACTTATTTTGGATGTAACAAAAAAGTGTCTAGATATATTTCTAAAACCTCACATATTTCTTTGGGTTTGCACACATATCATGTTTTCACCGCACAGCAAAGCGTCATTGATAAAAACGGATTGAGGATGAAAACTTATGAGCTTAGCGAAACATGCAAGTTTGTTTAAGCAAACATAACAAACGCTTAGAACAACTCTGTAAGTTTCATTTGGCGAACTAAAAGGCGAACAGCGAATAAAACAGTGAATAAAAAAATGTGCCGATATAGTGATTTATGTTTATCTCTTGCGAATTTCGGGCTGCTTCTGATAGTATACACAGGCTTTATTCCTGCTTCGGGTAATACCTTCAATCCTGAAGCCATTTTAGTCCAAAGGAGGTGAGCTGATGAAGGCTTATGAATTGCTGTTCTTTGTAGCGCCTGGCATTGACGATGAAACTCGCAGTGCTGTTATGGATCGCTTGCAAGGCACTATCACTAATCTAGGTGGTGTAGTAGACAACGTTGATGTTTGGGGCAAACGTAAGTTGGCCTATGAGATCAATGGTCTCGCCGATGGCGACTACACTTTAATGGATTTCCATGCTGACACTCAAAGCATTGCCGAACTTGACCGTGTGCTTCGCATTAATGACGCTGTTGTGCGCCACATGATCGTTTCTCGTGAAGACCGCGACTAACCCCAGCAGATGTGCAACATCTGCGAAAGTGCAAACAAAGCACGAATTTAGTGCGGTGTTCAAATGTAAGCAACGGCACAAATGGCGGTTTTTATGTGGGGCTTTATATCTTTAGAAAAACCCGACTGCGCATGGAAGCGAATTTGTGCCAATCGTGAAAGAGGATGTTATGGGTATCAATAGAGTGATGATTTCGGGTAATTTGACGCGCGATCCTGAGTTGCGTGAAACGTCGAGCGGCATGGCAGTGCTTAAATTTGGCGTTGCCGTGAATGACAGACGCAGAAATCAACAAACAGGAGAATGGGAAGATTATCCAAATTATGTTGACTGCACTATGTTTGGTAACAGAGCAACTTCTGTTAACAGATTTATAACTAAAGGAAGTAAGGTGGCCATTGAAGGTAAGCTGCGTTATTCCTCGTGGGAAAAAGACGGTAACCGTCGCAGTAAGCTGGAAGTTATTGTGGATGACATCGAATTTATGAGCAGAGGCAATAATTCTGGAAGCGATGGCGGTGATTATGGAAATGCTGGTTCATATAATAACCAATATTCAAATCAATATAACCAAAGCCAGCCAATGACTAACAATGCTATGCCTAACCCCACCCCGTCTGTTGACACATCGTCATCGGTTTATTCCGATGAAATTCCGTTTTAGTTGCCACTTTCAGCAACAATATAGTTGAAAAAGCAGCAGCGAAAACGCTTAAGATATTAAGTTATAAAGTGAGCAAAACAATTATACAAACACGAAAGAGGTTTATATGAATGACTATCAGAAGCAGCCTCGTAAGAAGTATTGTCAGTTTTGCAAAGAACATACTGATTACGTGGACTATAAAGACACACAGATGCTTCGCAAATACACCACAGACCGCGGCAAAATTAAGTCACGTCGCGTGACGGGTGCATGTGTGCAACATCAAAAAGAAATTGCAAACGCCATTAAGCGTGCGCGCATCATGGCACTTTTGCCATTTGCAGTTCCATCTGTGAGCAACCGCACCGACAGACGCCGCAAAAGGAAATAAGGGGGATATCATGAAAGTTATTCTTCTAAAAGAACTTAAAGGCAGAGGCGGAGAAGGCGACGTTATAGATGTCGCTCGCGGTTTTGCCAACAATTATTTGTTGCGTCAAGGATATGCTGTTTTGGCAACGAAAGGCAACTTGAAACAACTCGAGGCACGCAAAGCCAATATCGCTAAGCGTGAAGAAGTGCGCATAAGCAAGGCAGAAGCGCTGAAAGCCAAGTTAGATGAAGCCAAAGTTGTGGTGGATGCGCAAGTGGGCGAAGAAGGTCAGCTGTTCGGTTCAGTTACGAGCGTGATTATCGCTGAAGCCATAGAAGAACAGTTGGGTGAGACAATCGACAAGCGCAGAATTGAACTAACAACACCTATTAAAACTGCTGGCAAACATGAAGTTATTATTTCTCTTTATCGCGAAATTAAGGCAGAACTCGATGTTGTTGTTGGTGGTAAAGATTACGCAGAGCCTGAAGGCGAGAAAGATGAGCAAACAGAAGACGCGACAAGCGAAGATCAGGCAGGTGCAGACGTTGATGAAACTGCAGCCGATAATTCTGCAGATGATGAAAGTGAAAAAACAACAGAGGATGCGGCTGACGCCGAATAGACAAACGCTCAACTGATAAGTTGCGTTGTCTGTGTTTTTGTATGTCTGCACTATGTCTGCCCCTTTTTAGGTGTGCGCTAAATGCAGAGATAAACAATAAATAGGGGTGTATTGCTGAAACTGAACATGAAAACAACAGCAAACACCCCTGTTTTCTCAAGCACACAAAAAGGCTCGCGCAAACAAGCTGAAAATTTGCGTTAAGCCCTTTCAACAACTAAAAAACGGAGTTTAAGCATGACCAACGAACAACAAAGTGCTCAATTACAACCTGGGACTCGCATGTTGCCTCAAAACATCGAGGCAGAGGAAAGTGTGTTGGCAGCTTGCTTAAACGAAACAGATGTCATGGTGGAAGTGGCAACGAAGTTGGAACCTGCATATTTTTATCGCCAACGCCACGCTTTAATCTTTGAATCAATGTGCAACTTGAACGCACGCAACATTCCGCCAGACCCTATCTCGGTTGCAGAAAATTTGCATGCAAATGGAAATTTGGAAGCGGCTGGTGGAAAAGCCTATCTCACAGAACTTTCTGGCAAAACAGCGGCACTTGCCAACTGGCGCACTCACACAGATGTTGTGAAACGCACCGCCATCTTGCGACAGCTTGCATTTGCTTCCGCTAAGATAAATGCTCTTGCATATGATGCTCCAGACGATTTGGGCGAAGTCGTGGAAGAATCTGAGAAGATACTTTTTAACGTTACTGAAAAAAGAGTTTCATCTGAATTTCAACATGTAAAAAACTTAGTTGTAGACGCCTATGAAGAAATAGTTAAACTGGCCGAGCAAAAAAATAGCATGGCTGGCGTTCCAACAGGCTTTTTAGATGTTGACAATTTATTTCACGGTTTTCGAGGGGGAGATTTAATCATTTTGGCTGCTCGCCCTGGAGTTGGAAAAACAGCTTTTGCCTTAAACTTAGCTGTGAACGCTGCGAAAGCCGGCACCACCGTGGCTTTTTTATCGCTAGAGATGAGCTCTAGCCAGTTAATTCAGCGCGTAATTTGCTCGGAGGCAAACTTGAGTTTATCAAAATTGCGTGCTGGGAAAATTGCAGAGGGAGACTGGAGCTTGATTGCAGACGCGTCGGACACCATATCAAAACTTGATATGTATATAGACGACACTCCAAGTTTGTCTATTCTGGAGTTGCGAGCAAAAGCAAGGCGAGAGCTTCGCGGTCGTGAAAACGGGCTGATCATAGTCGATTATTTGCAACTGATGCAACCTGCTAAATCACGCAGAGATGGCAACAGAGCAGTTGAAGTGGGAGAAATTTCGCGCGGGCTTAAGGTGTTGGCAAAAGAGATGAACATGCCAGTTTTGGCTCTATCGCAGCTTTCGCGCTCGGTTGAGTTGCGCGGAAAAAAGCGCCCTATGCTGTCTGACCTGCGTGAATCGGGCAGCATCGAGCAGGATGCTGATATAGTTATGTTTATAGACCGCTCTATAAACGAACTGGAAGCAGCTGAAGATGGCAGACCAGACGCGGGCATGGCTGAACTTATTGTGGCAAAACATAGAAATGGTCCAACGAGAGACATCAACTTGACGTTTTCGCCGGAAAACACTCGTTTCGGCAATTTCTTCGACGAATCGCAAATGGGGGGAATTTAAGAGTTGCTGCAAAAAACAATCGGAGATATCAAGTGGCTTACTTAAGTGAAGATTGGTATATACGAAACATCAACACAAAAGTTGATGCGCTTGGTGTTCCCATGTCAAACGCGAAAAAAAACGCCTTACAAAAAAGCGACACTCAGAAAAACGACGCGCAGAAAAACTACGCACCGAAAAACGAATTTTCTGAAAATGTAAACCTAAACGAACTTTCGCCAAATTTAAACATCGTTTTGGCGAAAAATGACAGTCAGATTGAATATTGCATAAATCTGTTGACGAGCACTTTGTTTGAAACGAATGCACAACAGATTAAAACCTTTGCACCACGTCTTGAGAGCGCTCAGCTTACATTTTGCGAAATAGGCGCATCAAGAAAAAGTGCGGCGAGTGCGGGCGCGAAAGAATGCACGCACATAACATTGATGCGCAACCAGTCTGTTTCTCAAAAGCAAAGCGCAACATTGCAAAACGCACGACTTAATGCCACGCAAAAACAAGCCGCGCAGGCTCAAATTACGCAGAATGAAAACACTCAAAGTCAAAGTTTAATCAGAGAAGACACAAAAGTTATAGAAAACGCGCAAAAAACCTTAGGCGCCTTGGCATATCGAGATCTGTTTGTGTTTTGCATAAACAAAGCTTGGGCAAACCTAGATGTGGCAGCCGAAAGCCCAGAGAGTTGGAACGACTTTTCAAAGCAAAGCAACCGAGAACACAGAAAACAAATTCAGCTGTTACATGAAAAAATTCAAGAAATAAATGAGCGCATTGAATTTTTACAGGGTGCAGAAAGCGAAATTAAAGAGTTAGACGAGCGAATAAAAGACACAAAAAAACAGCTGAAAAAAATGCAGCAAGTAAAACCTGAAACATTTATGGAAAACGCAGAAGATATTTCAGGGCGGCTTTTGCGAACATCAAACAGCGAAATTAAAGCCATTGAAGAATCGCTTCTTAACCTAGAGCAAAAAAACAAAAAATGCGAAGACAGACTTCGAGAATCCTTTGAAAAGTTCGAGACGGCAGACAAAGAATATACAGAGAAGAAACAAGCAGCAAAGATTGCGAACAAAAGAACTGGTGCTAATAAAGTTAAATTTGTGTTAACTGGTTTATGCGTGTTGCTCGCGTTTGTCTTAACGGCAATCTCCATTTATTTGATAATTGCTAAACCGCTGACAGAATCGACCCAGACCCCTTTCGCTCTCACGTTTACCGCGGCATTTGTGTTCAATTTGATAGCTATAATTGCTGTGTATACAAACAGACAAACTCTCGAAAAAAAGATTGACCCAGAAGTTGAAAACGCACATTGGTATTTCAAGAAAACTAAATCAGAACATGATTTGGCGCGTAAGGCGTTTGAGCAAAACAAAAAAGACACCGTCATGAAGTTAAAGGTCATGGGTTTTTCAGACGCGGGTGGAAACTTGCAACGCGCAAAAGAGATGATGTTGAAAGCAAAAGATGCTCGCGGTGAATTTATCAAGAAAACAGACGGCGTTGAAGGCGTTATAA
>CAVEFW010000108.1:0-3638 GCA_963615035.1 Phocaeicola dorei | reverse complement strand
ATAGAAAATGTCCAGTTTACTTTTGCAATGTCCAGTTTAAGAATTCAATCAACCATCTTCTTCAATTGTTTCAACTTAAAGAAAATATACAGAAAATGTGTTGATAAATTTGAATTTTGCGATAAAGTATGCGCACTTTTGCGCATTTTGCGTAAATGCATGTTGTTTACTAAGAAAAAAGCAAACAGCGAAATAGTGGATTATAGGTTTACTAAACAACGAAGGTGAAAAAATGAGTGATGAAATGGTAAAAAGCAAAGCAGAAAGTAAAACAAACGCATCGGGTGGCGCTGCAAAAAGCATTGAGCGTGCGGGCGAGGCTGGCGCAGCAGCCGAAACCAAGAAAGGCAGCAAAGAAAAGTTGGACACGCGCGCAAATCGCGCATCATGGTCTGGCAAATGGGGCTTTATCATGGCTGCCGCTGCGTCTGCTGTGGGCTTGGGAAACATGTGGCGCTTTCCCTATCTGGCAGCAAAATATGGTGGCGGCATTTTTCTCATTACATATATTATCTTGGTAATCACTTTAGGCTTTGCGCTCATGATGGCAGAAACTGCCCTAGGGCGCATGACAAAGCAAAGTGCCACTGGCGCATTCAGACACTTCGGTGAAAAATATAGATTCATAGGCATTCTTGCGTGCTTGGTGCCTTTAATCATCATGCCTTATTATTGCGTCATCGGTGGGTGGGTTACAAAATTCGTGGTGTCTTACGCCACAGAAGCCCCCAGTGTGATTGCGGGCAGCACTTACTTTACAGGCTTCATCACAAGCTCAGGGCCTGAAACATTTTTGTGGATGTTTGTGTTTTTGGCACTTGTAATCATCGTGTGCGCCATAGGTGTGCGAAACGGCATCGAGCGCACAAACAAAGTGCTCATGCCGCTTCTTATCTTGATGGCGCTGGGCATCGGCATCTATTCGCTCACAATTCCAGGAGCCATGGACGGCTTGGCTTACTATCTCATTCCCGATATGTCGAAATTTTCAGCAGAGATGGTGGTAGCGGCCATGGGTCAGATGTTCTTTTCGTTAAGCTTGGCTATGGGCATCATGATTACATATGGCTCTTATTTCAACAAAGAAGACGACTTGGAAGCATCGGTGCGCAACGTAGAGATATTCGACACGGGCGTGTCGCTTTTGGCAGGTTTGATGATTATTCCTGTAAGCGTTGCTGTTATGGGCAGTGCCGAGGCGGTGTCTACCAATGCAGGCCCAGGCTTGATGTTCAAGGTTTTGCCACAAGTGTTTAGCTCAGAGGCACTCGGCGGTGCGGGTGGCGTTATCGGTCTTGTGTTTTTTGTGCTCGTGTTTTTCGCCGCACTCACTTCTGCCATGTCTATCTTTGAAGCAAACATCTCAGATATCCAAGATGCTTTCCACGTAAAAAGATCCACCGCAATCATCGTTTGCGGGCTTGAGGCACTCATCTTAGGCATCGTGTGCAACTTAGGTTATAACGTATGGATAGGCGTAGACCCCATGTATACGCTCTTTGGAATTGGCGAATATCAATCCGCACAAATCTTGGATTTCATGGACTTCATCAGCAACACAATCTTGATGCCTATCGTTGCATTCCTCACATGCATCTTTGTGGGTTGGTTAATCAAGCCAAAAACCATCATCGACCATGTGAAACAATCCAGTGCATTCAAGGGTGAAAAATTGTTCACCGTCATGATTAAATATATAGCACCAGTGTTTGTGCTCATCATCATGATTGCATATATCATGAACACGGCGGGAATAATAAAATTGTAACTTGCATAAAGTTGCAAAATTGGATACACTAATAGTTCGTGCGTTTGAGCACATATTGAACACATGTGCACATGTGCCTCAAACAGAAAAGATTCAAACAGAAAAAGATTTAGTAAAACATAAATTGAATGTCTATTTATGTGAGTGTAAAGGAGATGTGAAATGGCAGTACCAAAGCAACGAAAAGGTCGTATGAGCACACGTTCTCGCAGAAGTGCAAATTCTAAATTGAGCGCACCAGCGCGCTGTGAGTGCCCTCAGTGCGGAGAAGTGAAACTTCCTCATCGCGTGTGTGGAAACTGTGGAACATACAACGGCAAAGAAGTGATTGCTCTCGACTAATTCCGCTCCCATTATTTATTGCTTGCTTGTTGCACTTTAATGGTATAATCGAAATCTCTTATCTAGCCTTAGGCTATTGAAGATAGTAAAAACGAACTAAAAACGCATCACTAATGCACAATATTACAGCTGAAAGGTGTCTGTCATGGACGAAACAGGAGTTTTATCACTGCTCGATGAATTGAGCATCTTGCTTGAAGACGCACGCAGTGTTCCATTTAGCAAAGAAAACATTCGCCAGATAGATGTGAATGAGGCTTTTGCAATTATGGATGAAATAAAAGATGTGTTTCCGAGCGAATTTGCTCAAGCTCGTCAAATTGTTCGAGAGCGCCAAAGTTTGCTTGATGAAGCCCACGACGAGGCGGAGCGTTTGATTGAAGACGCTCGCAACCAAGCACTCACTATTGCAAGCGATCAAGAAATTGTGCGCATAGCACAACAACAAGCAGACCAGATAATGGCGGATTCGCGAGAGCTTGAGCGTCAAACTCGTGCAGGTGCTGAAGATTATGCCGATGAGGTTTTCGGGCATGTGGAACAAAGCCTAGACACTTTGCTTAGCAATGTGCGCAGATGCCGCGAGAGGTTGAATGCAAATTCGCTTGCTCCAACCGAATAGCTATTGTGCCTTTAACATGCCGTTGTGCTGTGTGTGCACTTTCGATGAGTGATGGCGAATAAGACTGGTGGCGAATTTCGTCGGTTTGTCTATATGGCTGGTGGCGAACTTCGTGCTTTAGAATAAAGGTTCGCCTATTATTTTCCTATTAATTAGAGTCCTGTAAATTAAAGTTGTTTCATTGTGAATGATTCTGCAATTATAAATCTGTCAAGTTCTATGTTTGAACTTGCTTCTAGTATGGATGTTGAGGGTTCACTCGACATCCATACTCTTGTTATGCACTCTGATGTCTATACGTTTATGGGGCCTATAACTTATAGTGCAAACATCACAAACACAGGAGAAGCGTTTGTTGTAAGGGGTAAGGCGCTTGCAGACGCTCATGTGAATTGCGCTAGATGCCTAGATTCGTTTGAATATAGTTTTGATTGTGATTTCGACGCGTATATTTTAAATCCTGAATCACCAGATTTTGAACGTGTGAAAAACAACGTTGATTTGTCTGAAAACACAGAGGAAATAGACGCATCTTCAAACGATGACTATATAGATTCATCGTTTGGATTGGAAGATGAATATGATGTTTTGCCACGCACACACAAAATAGATTTAGTGCCGCACATAGAAAGCGCGTTTCGTCTTGCGGCTCCTGCGATGCCTTTGTGTAAGCCTGACTGCAAAGGTTTGTGTGCGCAGTGCGGATGTAACCTTAATTTTGAGAGTTGCACGTGTTCGCATGACGAAGACATATCGCAAAATCCATTTTCTGTTTTAGCTGATTACAAGTTTGACTAATTGGCGCAATCTAGTTTTTATCTTTCTTTTTTTGTTTGCAAGGTGTTTTTTTGGGCTTATAGGACAAAAAGTGTGTCTGGATTTGCGCATCCTCGCAGGTCAACACCG
>CAVEFW010000107.1:0-4521 GCA_963615035.1 Phocaeicola dorei | reverse complement strand
CATCAGCGCAATAGCTCGTGGTACCCTCGCCCACTTGTGCTGGAGTGTTTGGCATGCAACGAATAATTTCAGGCGTGCTGTTTTGTGCATTTTGATCTGAGGTGCCAGAGTTTTGCTCACCCGAAGTGCTAGAGTTTTGCGCACCCGAAAACATAGATTTAAGTTGTGAGCGCGTAATTCCCGGTGCAACGCTCACGATAATTTGTTCACTTTGCACACTCGAGCGAATTTCTGCGCACACGCTTTCGTATTGATAAGGCTTGCATGTCAAAAAGACCACATCGCTTTTTAGCACTACATCTTCATTCGACGTGCCCACACTGATTTCTAGCTCCTCGCACATGCGTGCGGCACTTTCTTTGTGAAGGCAAGACCCGCACACATCACCAGTGTTGCACACGCCCACTCTCAGCAAAGAACGCACCATGGCAGACGCCATGTTACCCACGCCGATAAAGCCAACTTTTAAGTTGTTTTTGCTTGCTTTACTCATGTTTAACCCAGCCTTCCTTCACCACCAAATCTGGACGCGTGAGAGCCAACGCATCTGCGGGCACATCGCGCGTGATGCAAGAGCCAGCCCCCACAACAGCACCACTTCCGATGCTCACAGGCGCCACCATCATGGTGTCGCTGCCGATGAATGCGCCCGCGCCTATATGTGTGGGGTGTTTTTTCTTGCCATCATAGTTACACGTGATGCTGCCAGCGCCGATGTTCACGCCCGCACCAATTTCGGCATCTCCGATATATGACAGATGAGGCACCTTGGCACCTTCGCCTATTGTGCTTTTTTTCACCTCGACGTGCGTGCCCACGTGTGCGCCGCTCATCAAGTGCGCGCCTGGGCGCAAATATGCACGCGGCCCTGCATCCGCGCCATCTTCTAACACCGCATCTATTGCCACGGTTTCGCACACCACGCACCCGCGCCCCACACGCGTGTTTGTCAATCGCGTGTTTGGCCCTATCACGCTGTCTTCACCTATGGAAGTGTTTCCAAAGAGCATAGTTTGCGGCAAAAGTTCAACATCGCGTTCAATTTTCACGTCTGGGCCAATCCACACCTGAGATGGGTCTGTCATGGTAACGCCCTCGTTCATGTAGTGCGTGTTGATGCGCTTTTGCAACTCAAGCGTGGCATCGGCAAGCTGTGCGCGGCTGTTTACACCCAAACACTCGCTGGCACTTTTCGCTGGGTGCGCCATCACGCTTCTGCCACTTTTTCTGCAGATTTCCAGCACATCGGTCAAGTAACACTCGCCCTGTGCGTTGTTGCTGTTCAACTGATCTAGTGCCTCAAAGAGTGCCTGCGCATCAAAGCAATAAAAGCCCGAATTGCATTCTGTTATTTTTCGCTCGGCAGGCGTTGCATCTTTTTCTTCCACTATGCGCCTTACACTGCCGCCCGCATCGCGCACAATGCGCCCATATCCATAGGGGTTATCAGGCGTCATAGTGAGCACCACCACAGAAGCATTGTTTTCTTCGCGCTTTTTTATGAGGGCGCGAATGGTGTCGGGAGTGATGAGCGGACAATCGCCAGACAACACCACCAAACTGCCTGCAAACCCTTTGAATTCGCTGGCACACACACGCACAGCACCGCCCGTGCCATCGCGAGTTGGCTGCACGCATATTGTTGTGTCTGCCTCCACCAAAGGAATCACCTGCTCGCGCGCATGTCCCACAACGCTCACTATTTGGTTTATGCCTGCCGCGTGCGCAGCATCCACAACCCAGCGAACCATAGGCTTGCCAATTACTTCGTGCGCCACCTTAGGCTTTTTCGACTTCATGCGCGTGCCTGCGCCTGCAGCCAAAATAATTGCAGCAAGATTCATGACATCTCCTTTAATTTAACGTGCACAACACGAGTGTTTTTTGCATAAAGCGTGCACGTCTGTTTAAGGTCTATGTTTAAGTTTGTATTTAAGTTTGCGTTTAAGTTTGCGTCAGCCTTAAAAAAAATGCATGTCTCAACACGCGCGCCAACTTCCACGAGTTTCGACAAACCACCGCGAACTCAGGCAAATTTCCACAAGCTCCCGCAGGCTTCCAAAAATTTCCACAAAAAAAATGCCCACAGAAAAAATCTGCAGGCATTTTATCACTTGAATAACAAATTGCGCGGAGCTACAAAATCACTAAAGCATAACAACACGACTTCACAATAATGTGCCCCGCATTTTTGCGCTTGGCATGTGCTGAAACGATTTCTTAGCGATTTTGCTCCCTCGTAATTTTGCGCCTTAGTAATCTTGTTCCTTAGTAATCTTACTCCTTAGTAATTTTCAGCGCGGATCTCAAAGTAAGAACCAGCATGGCTGCACACAGGACACACGTTTGGAGCCTTTGTGCCCACCACAATGTGGCCACAGTTTCTGCACTCCCACACTTTCACTTCGCTGCGCTCAAACACTTCTTGCGCCTCTACGTTGTGCAATAGTTTGCGATAACGCTCTTCATGTGTTTTCTCGATGGCACCCACGCCGCGGAATTTTGCAGCAAGCTCGGGGAAACCTTCCTCTTCAGCTGTTTTTGCAAAGCCGTCATACATATCTGTCCACTCGAAATTTTCGCCGTCGGCCGCATCGCCCAAGTTTTCAGCCGTGGTGCCAATGCCACCAAGCTCTTTGAACCACATCTCGGCGTGCTCTTTTTCGTTGGCTGCTGTTTTCAGGAAAATTTCAGCAATCTGCTCGAAACCATCTTTTTTTGCCTTGCTTGCAAAATAGGTATATTTGTTACGAGCCTGAGATTCTCCCGCAAACGCCTCCATCAAGTTTTTCTCAGTTTGAGTTCCTTTGTATTTGTTTTCCATGTGTATCTCCTTTTGAAATTTTTGTCTCTCAATTTTGCTTTTACGCGGCACTTTCGCACTCCAAGCGAGCCCTTTTGCAAACACCAGCTCACCCGAAAACGCCAAATTGCCGTGTGCGCATTATAGTTGAAATTCCCAAAATAAATGTAAAGAGAAAATAAAAATCTGGAACGCCCCACATGCTCTATGTGCATGCCGCATGCTTGCCGCATGATTGCCGTGTGATTGCTGTACGGTTGCCTCATGGTTACTGCATGCACGCTGCTTAGTTGCCGCATGGTTGCGCCCCAGATTTCCCAGATTTAAATGTAAAAAATTTATTGCTACGCGTCCGCTTTATTTGCTTGACCTATTTGTCCGCTTTACGCGTCCGCTTTATCTGCCAGTTTTATTGCGTCCGCCTTATCTATTCGCTTTATTCGTTCGCCTTATTTGCTTGCTGCCACCGCGTCTTTGTGTTGGTTGTCTACGAAATAGCAATAGAACAAGCCAGCCAAAACACCACCGATTAGCGGTGCTACCGCGTATACCACAATCGTTCCCAGCGCGTCAGGGCCCATAGGCATATTCATGCCGCAGATTGCCGCGACCACGCGAGGTCCAAGGTCGCGGGCAGGATTCAAACCAGCATCGGTGATAGGGCCAGCCACGCAGATAATCATAGAAACAGTTAAGCCGATGAAGAGGGGGAAGATTACATCTCCTGGTTTTCCCACGTTGGCATCTTCTGTCATGGAGAAAATAACGAACACCAAGATGAATACGCCGATGCCCTCGGCAAGTGAGCCTACAAGCATGTTAGCGCTGCCAACTCCGTTAGGATAACGTTCTGCCCAGATGGAAGCCCAGTCGATGGAAGACCCAGCTGCGATGCAAGAATCACCGAAGAGAGCCCAAAGAAGTGCTGCTGCTATGATGGCACCGATGAATTGCCCCACGATATAGATTGGCCACTTTGCCCAAGCAAGTCTGCCTGTCACACACATTGCCGTGGTCACCGCAGGATTAAAATGTGCGCACGACAAATTGCGTGTGGCGTAGATGGCGATGGCGATAGTGATGCCCCAAACCATGCCCACTTGAAATGGTCCACCGAAAGCACCAGATACGCCTAGTGTGGCGTTTGCCACTGCGCCTATGCCGAGGAAACACATTAAGAATGTGCCGATGATTTCCCCTAGGATGTTTCGAAGCGTTTCGCTTCCCGTCTTTTCAGCCAAGATGTCCTCCTTTTGGCTTGGGTGTTGGTGCGTTATTTGAAAAACGCAAAATGAATGCTTGCTTCAAGTTGCAAAAACCCATGTTCGCCAAGCGCATGACCTCAACACTTTATAACCCCAACACTTTCAAAGTGTGAAACGCAGCGCAAAGAGTGCCAAAAGAGCACCAAAAACACATGGAAGCACAACATCTAACAAGCAAAACACAAGCTAGATTTTCACTAACGCACCAGCACAATCTACAGTACTGTTTGGTCTCTGGTTACAATTGACATGACTCAGAACAATTGCTCACAAAGCCGAAACGCGCTAATAATAGCACCTAAATATTATTAGTGCTAGTCTAATATAGAAAAAAGTCTATCAATTAAGTAGATTTTTTTCGCATTGGTAAAATTTTTGGTTACTTTTTTGTTTGCTTTGCGCTGCAAATGCCCATTTAAGATGTCAAGGTTTATTGAAATTTATTGAAAGAGT
>CAVEFW010000106.1:0-2042 GCA_963615035.1 Phocaeicola dorei | reverse complement strand
CTATAAACTGAAGCAAACGCGCACATTGATATGTGGAGCACGAGTGCGAAGTCGGGTAGGGCGAAAAGAGAAAACAGGGGTGTCTTGCTAAGTTTGAACACAAAATTCAAAATCGCTCGAATGAGCGATTTTACTAAATAGGCGCGAAGCAGTGGAGCGCATGAGCAAAAAGATCCAGTGAATCTTTTTGCGAACAGCGAAACGTCGAAGCAAACACCCCTGTTTTTCTTTTCGCATGCAATGTTGTTAAGTTCTAATAGCTAAAATAATTCAAGCGTGCTTTAAATTTCCGAGAATACCCTCCGCATGTCATAAGCAGTCTGTGCAGATTAGTTTTAAAAAGTTTTATCTTTTCGCCAGCATGTCAGTAAACAAACTGACAAGGTCGTCTGGATCTTATTACTTGACTAAAAGCTAGTTTTTTGTTAAATAAAAACCTAACTTTTTGTTAACTGAAACATTTGTTTTTTGTTAAATGGAGGTGTTGACCGTGAAATATATACCTCGACTTATAGAGGGCGAAATCAAGTGCGCGCTTGAAACAAATCCAGCACTTGTAATAGAAGGTCCTAGGTGGTGCGGTAAAACAACCACCGCAAAGCAATTCGCAAAGTCTGCTTTAATGCTTTCAGACCCTTCAAACGACTTTGAAAACAGGGCGCGTGCACAGCTCGACCCCAAACTGGCAATCACGGGAAAGCATCCGCGGTTACTCGACGAATGGCAAGAAGTTCCAAAACTTTGGGACGCAGTTCGTTTCAACGTTGACGACATTGGAAAAGCGGGCATGTATATCTTGACAGGTTCTGCAACGCCTCGAGATAAAAACGCTCCTATGCACACGGGCACAGGTAGGTTTTCTCGAGTAAAAATGTCTACGATGACTTTGCAAGAATTGAATATGTCAACTTGCAGATTAAGCATATCTGCCCTTGTTGCGCAAACAAAGAAAAGCAAATTCGACCAAGTTTATTTAGGCAGTTTAGACGCGAAAACAATTGCGGAAATTCTTGTGCGCGGAGGCTGGCCAGGTGTTGTTAATTTTTCGCTCACTCAAGCAAAAAGGGTTGCCCGCGATTATCTGGATGCAATTTGTGAAAGCGATATCTCAAGCATTGATGATGTGAAGCGCGACCCCGTGAAAGTAAGGGCAACCGTGCGATCTCTTGCACGGTGCGAGTCTAGTTATGCATCAATTACCACAATTACTAAAGATGTAGGCTCTTTTGTTTCAAGGCAAACAATTGCAGAATACCTCATGCTCTTAAATAGACTTCATGTTTGCGATGATATTTCACCTTGGAACCCTGCGCTTCGCTCGCCTGTTAAAATGCGTGCCGCAAAAAAACACCATCTCTCCGACCCCTCTTTGGCGGTTTCTGCGCTTGGAGCAAGTGTAGACACTTTGCTTGATGACTTTAAGACGCTCGGGTTTTTGTTTGAGTCGCTTGTTTTGCATGATTTGAGTGTGTATGCAAGTTGTTGTGGAGCAAGACTGCATCAATATCACGATGCTAGTGGGCTTGAAGTTGATGCAATCATCGAGGCAGCAAATGGTGATTGGATTCCTGTTGAAATAAAACTTGGAGCAGTGCAAACGGAAAAAGCGTGTCAGGCATTAAATAAGCTAGAACACAAAATTGTTTCGGCTGGAAACAAACCACCGCTAACCAAGTTGGTTATCTATGGATTTGGAGTGCCTTCTGCGCTTCCAGAAAATGGTTTTATAGTTGCACCCATCGATGCGCTCTGCGCGTAACGCAAAACCAGCTAGGTTTTATTTTGCTGTGCTTATGACATGCAGGGGGTATTCTCGGAGGCTTCGATTTCTTATTAGTTTATTTTTTTCTTGAAATCTGCAGAAACCTCGAATACCCCCCGCATGCTCATAAGCTGAATGTTATTCTTGAAAATGAACGCTTTGATGTGTGCGCGTTCACTTCATTTATAGGGGTTTCGCTTCACGGTTCCAAGTTCAGCTCCACCCCTATAAACTGAAGCAAACGCGCACATTGATATGTGGAGCACGAGTGCGAAGTCGG
>CAVEFW010000105.1:0-5727 GCA_963615035.1 Phocaeicola dorei | reverse complement strand
GCGGTGGATGGACAACAAACGAAGATGGCATTCGCGAGAAAAATGGAGTTCGCGCGTCATTTGATCTTTACTATGCCGCATCGGATAGCACAAGGCAAGCTATGGCAAACGATTTTGCAGACCAGATGAAAAAGATAGGTGTCGAAGTTAATGTGAAAGGCAAAAGCTGGGATGTGATTTATGAACATCAATTCTCAGACCCCGTTTTGTGGGGTTGGGGCACGAATAGCCCGCTTGAAACATATAACATAATGTATTCGGGCGGTGTTTGCAACTATGCTGGATATTCCAACGATGCGATTGATGCTCACCTAAACGATGCGCTTTCAAGGCAAAACATAGAACAATCTTACTTAGATTACAAGCTTGCGATGTGGGATGGGGAAAATGGCGTGGCTCCAAAGGGCGGGGCTACGTGGGTTTGGCTGGCCAATGTTGATCACCTATATTTTGCTGCTGAAAATCTGCACATTGCCGAGCAGAAGCCTCACCCACATGGTCATGGGTGGTCGCTTCTAAACAACGTAGATAAGTGGCATTGGTAAGTGGCGCTGGAAATGACATTAGTAAACGGCACTGACAAGCGATAGTGATAAAAAGCACTAGTAAGTGGAATTGGTAAGTGGAATTGGTAAGTGGCACCGGCAAATAACACGGGTAAACAACATTGATAAAAAGCGGCTCACACAACATAATTAAACAACTTTTACGCCTTATACTCTTGCTCTTTTCTATGAGCATAATCATCTTTGCGCTCGTGAGTGCATCACCCATCGACCCAGTTCAGCAAAACTTGGGTCAAGCTGCCCTGGCAAATATGTCGGCCGAAAAGATAGAGCAGCTAAACAACTGGTGGGGCGCAAACGTTCCCTTTCATGAAAGATATATAAATTGGATAACCAGCGTTTTGCATGGCGATGCTGGCACATCGCTGCGTTTTGGCGAACCCGTGGTTGATGTGATTGTCAGCAGATCGTCTGCGTCTTTTGCGCTCATGAGCATAGCTTGGGTGTTATCGGGCGCAATAGGGTTTGTGGCAGGTGTTGCATCTGGAATGAAGCGGGGCACAATAATTGATAAGTGCGTGCAAGCTTACTGTTTTTTGTTGGCTTCAACTCCAACTTTTTGGTTGGCACTTTTGGCACTAGTTGTCTTTTCTGTGAACCTGGGCTGGTTTCCTATTGGGTTTTCTGCGCCGATAGGCAAGGCGGCAAGCAATGTTTCAGTTGCAGACTTAGCGCATCACATCATTTTGCCAGCCTTGGTATTATCTGCCACAGGAATAGCGAACATCGCATTGCACACGCGCCAAAAGGTGGCAGACGTGATGAACTCAGATTTTGTGCGCTATGCTCGCGCGTCAGGCGAGAGCACTTATAGCATCTGTAAAAACCATGTTTTGCGAGCGGTGAGCTTGCCCGCTATAACTCTTCAATGTGCGTCCGTTTCTGAAATTTTCGGCGGGTCTGTGCTTGTTGAACAGGTGTTTTCATATCCAGGCTTGGGTCAAGCCGCGGTTGCGGCAGGGCTAGGAGGCGATGCCCCGCTGCTTTGTGCCATAGGTCTTGTGAGCGTGTGCATCGTGTATGTGTTCAACGCATTGGTCAATTTAGCTTACAGAGCGCTTGACCCAAAGATGAGAAAAAACAATTTTGTAGCTCTCTATAAAAAAGCATCGAGCCAAGTAGCAGCAGAAGCAGGGGCAGAGGCAAAGACACCAGCATCAGCAGAAGCAGGGGCAGAAATAACACTGGCAACAGCAACGGCAACCGCAAAAACAACAACCCACGCGGCAACAACAGCAACAACCAAAAAGCGAGAGACATCATGAGCGGGCGCAAAAAAGCACTGGTCACATGCGCGATAGCATTCGTTGCCATCTGTGTTGTGTCTGTTTTGGGCACGTTGTTTTCAGGTGCTGCCACAACCATTAACTTCGATGTAAAAAGCGAAATGCCTAGTGCAACTCACCCTTTCGGCACAGACTGGATGGGAAGAGACATGCTCCTGCGTACAGTTGCGGGGCTTCGCCTAAGCATTTTTGTGGGGTGCATCACTTCCGCCATATCTTCGATGATAGCCCTTTTGATAGGTTGCTTGGCTGGAGCAAACAAACACGCAGACAGCGTGATTAGCTGGGTGATAGACCTAGTGATGGGCATTCCTCACATAATTTTGCTTATATTGATATCTTATGCTCTATCAGGTGGAATGTTGGGCGTATGCGTGAGCATTGCTCTGACGCACTGGCCAAATCTGGCGCGAATAATTCGAGCTGAAGTCTTGCAATGCAAGTGTTCAGAATACGTTAAAACATCGAACAAGCTGGGTTGTTCTTGGGCGCATATTGCGCGCACTCACATCTTTCCATATGTGTTGCCGCAATTTATAACGGGAGCAATCCTCATGTTTCCTCACGCTATACTCCACGAAGCCACGCTCACATTTCTAGGGTTCGGTTTGAGCCCTGAAACGCCCGCAATAGGCGTAATCTTAAGCGAGGCTATGTCCTATCTATCTTCTGGGTGTTGGTGGTTGGCTATTTTCCCAGGGGCAGCGCTAGTGTGTGTTGTGATGCTTTTCAGCGCAATGGGGAAAAACTTGCAGACGCTCATGTGCCCTAACACCACACAGCTATAAGGTGAAGCCATGATTAAAGCCAACAAGCCAAATGACACCAAAGGGAAGTTAAGCAATCTTCATTCAAGCTATTTAAATCCAGAGCGTGCTCATTCGACCCATCTTCGTTCAGACCATGTTCATTCGAGCCATCTTCATTCAAGCAATCTTCAGCGAGACCGCCCACATGAGCCAAACTCAGAGAATAAAACTGGCGAAAATTTGCTGCAAGTTAAAAACTTGTCAGTTTCTTTTGAGATGTATGAAACAGATGCACCTTACTTCAGAGCAAAAAAAATAAATTCGCCTGCGTTGCGCGACCTGAATATTTCCCTGAACAGAGGCGAGATTGTTGGCGTAGTTGGAGAGTCTGGGTCAGGCAAAAGCGTTTTAATCGACACTATCCTAAATATGAACCCGCCAAACGCTAAAGTTACAGGTGAGATTTACATCGACGGAAAGTTGATGGATAAAAGCGACCTAGAAAAAGCTCGAAGCGAAAAAATTGCTCTCATTCCTCAAAGTGTTAGCGCACTTGACCCCTATTGCAAAGTGGGAAGGTGCCCAGGCGCACCGCTCTTTGAAAATTTTGGCTTAGACGCACGCACAAAAAAGATGTATCCACACCAACTATCTGGCGGCATGGCAAAACGAGTGCTGATATGCAATGCTTTAGCAAAGAAACCTGAGATCATTTTGGCAGACGAGCCAACAGCAGGTCTTGACGTTGAAAATGCGATGAAGATGTTTAAAGATTTGAAATCGATTGTAAAAAAAGGTGCAAGCGTTTTATTTATAACACACGATATTTCTTTCGCGCTCAAGATTGCCAACAGAATTGCCGTGTTTAAGAGTGGCACTATCATCGAAGAGGCAGCCGTCGAAAATTTTTCAAACCTGCAGCTTTTAAAACATGAATATTCAAGGGCGCTTTACCGCGCACTTCCTGAAAATGAATTTAGGGCTGGCTTGTAAAAAAGGTGCAAAGAATCTAATGAAACGCGCAAAATAGTTCTGACATGTAAAGCCTTAAAAATGAAGGCACGGGGAAATCAAGAAAGCTGCGATGTAGGGCGGCCTTGTAAAGATAAAATTTTGAAACCGAAAAGGAAACACAGATGCTTGAAGCTAAAAATATAACGTTTGGGTGGAACGCAAAACACCTGGTTTTCGATGACTTTAACTTTTCTGTTAGGGAAAACGAAAGAGTGGGCATCTTTGCACCATCGGGTGTTGGGAAAACAACGCTTTGTCGAATGTTGTCGGGCTACATCGAACCAATGCGCGGGCAAATTTTGCTCGATGGCGAAAAAATTCACGCAAAAAGAAAGAAACACAAAAAAACACCGCACCCGGTTCAGCTTATAGACCAACACCCAAAATTTGCGCTAAACCCGCGCATCCGCATCTCAAAGACGCTAAAAGATGTGTGGCATGATGGCTTCGACTATGATTTGATGGAACAGTTCAAAGTAAAAAAAGAATGGCTGACAAGATATCCAGCAGAGCTGTCGGGCGGTCAGTTGCAACGCATATGCATAGTGCGTGCTTTAGGTGCGCGCCCCAGATATCTTTTGCTCGACGAAGCCACAAGTGCGCTGGATTCCATAACGCAGGCGAACATTTGGCACTCGCTTGTAAGATACGCCGAAGTAAACAACATAGGCATCGTGTTTACCACCCACTCAAAAGCGCTCACAAATCGCATTGCAACTTCTGTGTGCATATTGCAAAACTAACGCGCAAAGATCGCTGTGTGCGCTTTGCAAAACTGACACTCATCAATCGCTGCGCGCGCATTACACTTCTAGCATTCGCAGATCGCCACGTGCACCTTCCACACCTAACGCTCACCATCGCTAAAACAGACCTTCCACACCTAACCACACCTAACGCTCACCATCGCTAAAACACGCGCCTTCTGGTGTTTGACCTTGCAAGACCCTCCCCTCTAGCGCGCGTTGCCAAGCTGAGCTTTTTATGTTCACTTTGCTCAGCGGTGCCACAAGATAAGACGTCATGTTGCACAAATGCGCACACAGCACATCTGTAAACACTTGATCTCCTATTATCAGCGTGTTTTTTGTGTTTGCTTTTTCATCTATGTTGAAAGGATATATATTGCCCGTGCTGCCCGTGCGCACACCGCTTTTATTCAACGTGCGAAGCGCACACACGACCCCAAACGGAGTTGGTTTTAGCGCACGCATGACAACAGGCAGGTGCAAATCTCTGCCATATTCTTTAGTTGATGTGTGCCAAGAATTCGAGAACAAAACGATTGATATGCCCGCATCTTTTGCGCGAGCAACCCAGTCTCGAATATCGCGCGGAATGCAGCCATCAGCGCGGCTTCTGAGCGTGTTGTCTACGTCTAACAAAACAAAGAAAAATCCACAGCCTAAAATATCGCGCTTGATATCTATAGATGAAAGGCGGTTGAAATATCTATCGGGTTTCAACAACGACATGAGATGTTATGAGTTAGCTTGAATTGCTGCCGTGTGTTCCTCGAGAGTTTTAGAAAAATAATATTGCATCACGCCATTTGCATCCTGTGCAAAGTAAAAATAGTAATATCCATCTTGCATCGTTTGCATATCTGGGTTGCACGCTGCACGAAGCGCCTCTATGCCTGGGTTGCAAATGGGCGTGGGTGGCAGGCCCGAATTGGTATATGTGCTATATTCGTTGTCTGCGTGCACCTCTTCGCCAGATGGGTCGTGCCCCACATAATATGCGGTGGTGGCGTCGGATTGCAAATATCCATGCCCCGTTTTTTCATCGGGCTCTTCTGAATTAAACAAGCGATTATAAAAAACAGCGGAAACTTTTTCGCGGGTGGTGGCGTCGGATTCTTTTTCGATGATCGACGCTAAGATTAAAACATCATATTTAGACAAGCCTTTTTGCTCGGGATATGAATAATTAAGGCTGGCAGTTTCTGTTTTGTATTGATTTAACATTGCCTTAACCAAAGTGTCAGCTGTGTCAGACTTTGAAATTTCATAAGTTTTGGGAAACATGAAGCCCTCAAGCGTTTTGGCGTCTGATATGAAAGGGTAAGACGCCTTATATGCGCCTGCGTTGTTGCATTGAGCAACAAAT
>CAVEFW010000104.1:0-4225 GCA_963615035.1 Phocaeicola dorei | reverse complement strand
TTTACTAATTCACAGGATTTAGAGGAAGTCAACTCTAGCAAGGATAGGGTTGACAGAGATGATTTTGACGACAGTCCACTTAAATCTCGCTTGCTTATAGAAAGCATAAACGAAGGCACCGATAACAGCTTAGCGCAGGTGTTAGAAAACACACAAAGCGATGCAACTTTTTCGCTGTCGCAAGCCACATCGCTTGACAATGTAAAAATAACAAAGATGACAGATGGCGTTATGCCAGTTATAGAAGCTAGTTATGGTTTTACTCCTCATTGGCAAGAAAGTAGTGACGGCGTGCCCTTAAGTGTTGCTCATTCGTTTGGTAATAGTTCAAGTGAGACAGACATTGTGTCTGTTGGCGAGTTTTCTGTTACTGCTGATGTGGGGGATCTGGGCAACAACAAGGCTTCAGCTTATGTGTTCGATCTTCAAAAAATCCATGATAGGGGTATAGATGCAGGCGTTGCGTTTGAGAATGTCGGCTGGTGGCATGGTAAACAGATAAACATGAAAATCCATGTGCGCAGTGATGATCCAGATAATTCACAAGCATACATTTGTAAAAAATATGACAAATATAATACTGCGTTTGCTGCAAACAGAGCCGAAACAACTTTTACATATGAATTTTTTGATAAAGATTGGAACTTGATTAGTAACCCATCGTTTAAGTGGTTTATCCATAATTTTTGCATAACACCGCTTCAACCTATAGATGATTTAAGCGGATTAGGCTCAGAGGGCTTCGGGCTTTTCTCAGATGACAACAACATTAGTTCCATCTATTATGGTTCTGCAGTGGAAATGACAACGAAAATTCCAAAGTTTGAAAATTGGTCGGAATACAACGATTATTCGCGTCTTTTCTTGGCATATGGGGGGACTGGTGTGAATAATGCTTGTGTTACTGCACTTTATAACAACAATTCCACTCGCGCTCAATGCAAAATATTGTTGACTAAAAACACTGCTCTAGAAATTAGTAGCGGTGTTATAAAACAGGGGGTAGAACCCATTTCATTTATAGGAAAGGTGATAGATAGCACAACAGGCAAACAGATTGGGGACAGTGTAGAGAACACCTATGAATACGATGCTGAAAAAATGCAATTCAACAGCGGAGGCAAACTTGAAATAAATCTTGGTAACAAGGCGATTGAGCAGATGGGTGAAAACTTGGGTGATGGCATATCAATAACGAAAGATTTGCAAACGGATCTAGAAAAACAAGGCTATAAAATCTCTAAAAGTGTTATAGATGGCGTGGAACAAGAAAATGCAACATGGTATGCAAAAACACCTTATCCAGATTGCTATGAAAACCATGAATTCATAGTCTATGTTGAAAAAGTGCACAGCATAACGATGAGGGTTGTAAATGGTCAAATCGGGATGAAAGAAAGCGACAACAGTATAAATTGGGTAAACGACACAGCAACCAAAACGGGCGTTGTTCATAGTTCAAGCCCGAGGGTGGAATATAAGCCGAATAGTGGTTATAAGTTGCAAAGCATTCGCATCAGCTATCCAAATGCAAGCCCTGCAATCGAGCAAATTTTGTATGACTATGAAGATTTTCAGGGAATTGATGCCACAAATTCAGATGAGGGTTCAGATGAGAGTTTAGATAAGGACGGCGCACTTATAGCTGGCGATGAGCGGGCAAGCGTGATGTCGCATTTCATATTTTCAAACATATGTTCGGATGCACAGATAGAAGTGTGTTACGTTCCGCGGGAATATACTGTGTTTACGGAATCGGAATTTGGCACGATAACACCAACTTTTACATGCTCTTTTTCAAGTGATTTATCTTTGGATCCTTTAGTTGTGTCATATGAGCCAAATGATGGATATTATCTTGAAACAATCGAGATGTGTGAGGTTGAAACTTATGAAGACACTGGTAATCCTATATATGAGCAAGATGGTGTAACGCCCAAACTAAAGAGCGAAACGCTTGCTTATTTAAGCGTTGCTGACTATGAAAGCTCATATGCGTTTGACAACGTTGATAGAAATTGGAAGATAAAGACTATAAATAAGGCATATGCTAGCAGTGACGTTACACACGATGCAGACAATTTATCGACGCAGACGTCAGCTGATACTGCAGTGTCAAATTTGCATGAGGATAGTGATGATGGCGCAAATGCAAACAAAAATAATAATGCCTTACAATCTGCCAGTTCGCAAACTTCTGCCCCTAAAACAAGTGATGGCATGTTTATGCTTATGTGTTCAGTTTTAACGCTGTTGTTTTTGTTGGGAATTGCTTTTGTTGTGTCGCGTGTGCGCTCTAAGCGATATAGATATAATATGCGCAGGTGAACATGTTTTGGCTTAGCTTGAGAAGTGTTTGGGCGAAGAAAAGAATTAACTATAGTGCATAATGTAGGTGTTTGTTATGAGGGCTAAATTATGGGGATAATGCGTTGGTGTAATATTGAACAATCTCAACCACCACCGCGGCAGCTACAGCAACTACAGCACCCACAGCATTTACAGCAACCACAACGACAGCGAAGACCATAACGATGATGACCACAACGACAGCAACGACCACGACAACAACAACCAACACCACAACAAGATGACCACAACAATAAACGTTAATGGAATAAGCGATAATTTGCTTGGATGAGCATTGTGAACAACAAGGATAAGACATGGAAAAAAAGCACTACGATGCGATAATTTCATATATAAGTGCGCGACCATGGCTTTCAAAGACATTGATTACTGTAAATTGTTTGCTCACTGCAATAGGATATGTTGCTTTTGTGGCTTTGATTGCTGCATGTTTGGTTGCTGGGGAATATGAGGTTGCGGCAAAGAAAGTAATAATATGTGCCGCGGGGTTTTGTGCGGTGTCGGCACTTCGCTATTGTTTGAGCGCGCAAAGACCATACGAAAAGCTTGACATTAAACCCCTTGTCGATAAAACAACTGCTGCTAAATCTTTCCCTAGCAGGCATGCTTTTTGTATGTTTTTGATAGCGTTTGCTTGGATTGATTGGTGTTTTTATGTGGGATGCGTTTTGTTGGCAATGGGGTTTATTTTAGGGTGTGTGCGCGTGGTTTTAGGTCTTCATTGGCCTCGAGATATTGCGGCTGCCGCATGTTTTGCTTGCTTGTTTGGGGTGCTATTCGTTTTATTCTAACGGCGTGTGAAATGCTTTATGCCAAATAAGGACATCAGCAAAACATAAATGTTCACCTTACAGTCTTTTTTGTTGATATGCACCAGCACTATAAAAGCCTAGATTTTTATAATATTCACGCGTGCCAACAGAACTAATAACGTTCAAGTGCTTATAACCAGCATCTTTGGCAATTTCTTCGGCACGCAATATAAGAGAGCGTCCAAGACCTGTGTGTTGCGCTCCGCGAACAGATGCGCCAATGTTTGCTGCTTGGCCATATACATGCACCTCGCGAATCATGGCGCATTTGGGTTTTAGTGCCTTTATGCAAGTGTCAATGCATTGTGATGCGATTGATGTGGAATTGAGTGTTTCGTTGTCTGTTGATGCTGGGCGCGCAGTCAATTCTGAATTGCACGCTGCGTTGTCTGCCGATGCTGGAGATGCAGATAATGCGGAATTACACATTGCGCTGGGCGTTGGCATTTTGCTGCGCGCTGCTGTTTTTTTGTATGCACTTTCCATGCTATCAAGTGCATCTTGTGCGGGCAGGCTTAAGCGCAAAAAACCAGCAATGTGGTTGTCGGGTGTGATCCACTGCAAAAAATGCTCAACCGACACGGAAGTTTCATATGTGACAACTTCCTGTTTTAGTGTGCTCATATCAATATCAAGTGTTGAAATTTCGCGTTGACGGATTTCTAGAATTTGCGGGCTTTTCTTGGCATCTTTAAGGTTGTCAAGGTGTTCATCGACCATCTGTCGTAAATTAGTTTTTTTGTTTCCAACTAAAATATCGCTTGAAGAAATATCTCGAATCATGCGGCTTATGCGACAATAAGCAGGGGTTTCAATCACGTCTGCAGACAACACGTCAATCAATTCATCTTCAGTGTATGGCCGCCACTTGCCTGATTTATAGATTGAGCACAACTTTGTTCCCTCAACCAAGGCGCACGGATACAACTTTACTTCATCTGGCGTGGTTGCAGGATTTTTTATGAAGTTTTGATAGTCTTCTTTGTCGCTTTCAGGTGTGGCACCAATTAAGTTCAACATGAAGTGTGTGTGCAGCTTAAAAC
>CAVEFW010000103.1:0-17369 GCA_963615035.1 Phocaeicola dorei | reverse complement strand
AGGAACGTTGCGTTTTTTCTCGATCAGCCCCAAGCGAATGCCCTCGATGATGTCATCTATCACATTGTTGTAATCAATTTTTTCGCCATCAAGCGTTTTGAAAAACATGCGGCGGTTATACCAAGTAAGCTTAGTTTCTGCTTGAGTAAATTTTTCGTCATATCGAACAGAGAAATTTTTAAGCGCACTTTTGTGTGACAAGATGAAATCTGCCAACTGTGAAATGCCTGTTTTTTCAAGCGCTGATATGCTTAAAACTGGAATGTCTGGGCAAGCTTCCTTCAAAAACGCCACGTCGCGTTCAACTTCCGCATCACTGATCGTGTCAATTTTATTCAAAACAATTAGGTCTGCCTCTTCTAGCTGAAGTTTCATTAGGTAAACAAGCTCTTCAGGCAAATGGATGTCTGCCTTTTCAGGCAAAAGCATGCGCAGACGCTCGGGGTCTACGATGACGCAAAAGGGAGCCAAGTCTATCCAGCTTGCACATTCATCGTGCAAGTGGTGATAAACATGGTCTAGCGCCCCCACACCACAACCTGGAATGTCAGACATCACAAAATCGCACGCA
This sequence comes from Phocaeicola dorei, assembly GCA_963615035.1. GTDB lineage: Bacteria > Actinomycetota > Coriobacteriia > Coriobacteriales > Eggerthellaceae > CAVEFW01. Next base: position 16,798 of record CAVEFW010000103.1, on the reverse strand, counting down.
TCTCTGTCTTTCAAGCGGCGAATTTTATCGATGGTGTTGTCCATCTGATAGCAGATGCAGCCACTAGCAATTTCTTCCACCACACACCCGCTAGTTTGAGTGAGGTTGGTGTCTACCAGATTTGCGCCCAAGTCGTTTGCAATTATGCCGATGTGTGAGCCATTTTTGTTCATGTGCTCGCCCAGAGCAATCATGGTGGTGGTTTTGCCTGCGCCTAAAAACCCGCTCACCACCATATATTTCACCACGTCTGGAGCGTTGCTTGAAACTCTGGCTGTTTTATTTGCGCTGTCTTCTTTTTCTTGATGTGGCGTTTCATTTTGTTGCGCCGTTTTATCTTGATGCGCCGTTTCGTTTTGGGCGCTTGCTTTATCTTGTTGCGCCGTCTTGTCTTGGCGTGCCGTTTTATCGGCAAAAGTGGAAAATGTGTCGTATGGCATGATGTCTCCTTTGCGTTCTTCCTTTGTGTTCTTCCTTTGCGTTCTTCTTTTGCGTTCTGGAACTATTTTTTCTTACGCCTTATTTTCGAGATGATACCACTTGCAACGCTGCTGATTTCATTTACACCCAGCGCGCGCGTTATCAACAATATGATTGCAAGGCTGGAAGCCGCCGTGATAACTAGGGCACACGCAGCACCAAGCAAAACTTCTGTGTTCACAAGTTTATCCATTATGCCTGCCACAAACAACCCAACTATGCCGCCAACAATGCTGGCAAACACAACTTTTAGAACCTTTGGAACTATCATGCCCAAACGCAAACGAGCACTGCGTCTGTGCAAGATGGCTAATAGCAACGTGTCTATGACCAGATATTTTAATATGTCTGCTGCGGCAATGCCTGGAAGCCCCAAGCTGAAATCTGGCGAGATTACGCCTGTGAACAACATATATAAAAACACTTGGATTGTGGTCATGAATAAATTTAGCCAAGCCACTGTTTTCATGTCTTTTAGTGCGCTGTAAGCTTGAGTTATATACATAAACGCAGCATAGAGCGGCAAATTTATGGCCCAAACACACAAAAGCGTGGATATCGGCTCTATGTCTTCTGGTGTAAATTTTCCCGCAGAATATAAGCCTATCAGCTGATCTGCGCACACAAACACGAGCACCGCCATGGGAGTTATCACCAAAAGAGTGGTTTGCAGCCCACCGCGCAAGCTTCTTGCAAAGCCTTTCCAGTCTTTGTGAGACGCATAATCGCTCATTTCTGTGAAAAGAGCAGTGGATAGCGCCACGCCTAAAACTCCATAGGGAAATTGATACCAAAGCCACGCATAACTCACAGACGCGGGGCCGATGTCGCTTACGTTTAGCGAACACGAATTCATGAAACTAAGTGCCACCAAATTTATTGCAGTGCTGGCGATGGCAGGCAAAGCCAGCTGCATGGTTTCACGAAGTGCACATTCGCGCAGCTTTAGCCTGAAACTAAAGCGAAAACCCGCCCGCAAAAGAGCTGGAATTTGAACCATCGCCATAACGGCGATTGATAGCACTGTGCCCACTGCCAGCCAAACATTTGCAAAATCATCGCCCGCATCGCTTAGTGGCACATATCCCAGAAACGTGATTATGCAGATTATGTTCATGAACACACTTGAAACGGCTGGCCAAAAATATTCCCGCTCTGCATTCAAAAGCCCGCTGAAGATGGCACTTATGCCATAAAATATCATCTGGAAGGCAAAGAAGCGAAAGAAATAGACTGCATATTCCACCGCTTCATCTTCAGAAGACGAAAAGGCACTCTGTGTGAACATTACCTCGGGAGAAAAAATGCTGGCAAGCACTGCCACAACTCCAAGCGCTATGAGCGATAAATTCAAGATATTTCGCCCATATGAAAGAGCAGCCTGTTTGCCATGTGCGCTTTTTTGCATGTGGTAAACAGGCACAAACGCCGCCGCCAAGGCTCCCCCGCATATAAGTTCATAGATCATGTTTGGCATGTTGTTTGCCAAACTAAAGCCAGACGCTAAAACAGTGTTGCCAAGTGAAAACGCCATGGCCCAAGTGCGAATGAACCCACTCACGCGCGAAATCATTGTGCACACACTTATGAGGGCAGCACTTTTTAGCACCTTTTCTTTTTTTAGTAACTCAGATTCGCTTAGTAACTCGGTTTCGCTCTCGGGTGTTTCAGGTTCAGTCTCGACCGCTAGTTCGCGCTCGGGCGCGAGTTTATTCCCGTGCGCGGGTTCGCTATTTTTGTGTTGCTTAATGTGCAGCTTGTTGTGTTGGTTAGACATATCCATAAAGTCCTTAAAACACCATCAGCTCATCGCGATGGATGACGGGGCGCTGTGACAAGGGCTCAAGCAATCTGTTTTTCGATAGTTCTTTAGATGTGCGCCCGCATGCAAGCGATATTTCATCTGAAGAAAACTCTGCGCGACCGCGTGCAATCACATTTTCATCTGCGTCTTTCACATCCACGATGCTGCCCCGATCAAACGTGCCGCACACACTCGTTATGCCAACGCAAAGCAGGCTTGACCCTTTGTTTTGCAAAGCACACGCAGCACCCACGTCCACCACAACCGCGCCTTTTGCACTGCCGCCCAGGGCAATCCAGAGCTTTTTTGGAGTTATGGCGTGCGCCATTTTGTGTGGCAAAAATTGCGTGCACCTGCCAATCGCAGAGTTGTTTTTCGTGGCGTGGCTGGATTTGTTTTCTGAGTTATCTTCGAGATGGTCAGCATCAGGATGGCTGACCTTATTGTTTGGGTTGGCATCTGAGTGGCTGGCATCTGAGCTGCACGTTCCAACTAAATTCGCCGCCCGCACCAAAAAACAATCGTTTGTGTCTTCTTTGTCATTTAAGATTTGTGCGCCATTTCCCACAATAGTCAAGATGCCTGCAGCCATGAGCACACGCGCTGCATTCAGCTTTGTGGCCATGCCCCCTGAACCTATGCTAGAGCCAGACGTTGTGGCGCTAGCTATGATTTCTGGAGTTATGCAATCCACGCGCTCTATCAGTTTTGCATCTTTTGATAGCTGTGGGTTTTTGTTAAATAGGCCATCTATGTCAGATAAAATGATGCACTCATCTGCATCAATAAGACACGAAACAAGCGCAGCCAAGGTGTCGTTGTCACCGAATTTTATCTGTTCCAGAGAAACTGTGTCGTTTTCGTTCACGATGGGCACCACGCCCAAACAAAGAAGCTTATTTAGCGTTGCGCGCGCGTTTAAATATGATGTTCTATCTGCCGTATCTCGCCTTGTGAGCAAGATGCTGCCTGTTGTTATGTTGTGCGCCTCAAACGCAGATTTCCAAGCGGCAATAAATTCGCTTTGCCCCACAGATGCTGAAGCTTGAAGGCTCGACAAATCGCTTGGGCGAGATGTGAAGTTTAAGGTGCGCATGCCGCAAGCTATAGCCCCGCTTGACACAACAACCACTTGCCAACCCAACCCTCGCAAGTGTGATATTTGACGTGCGAAGGCACACAACCATTCGCATTTGATGTTGCAAGACTCACTCACCAGAGTGGATGACCCTATTTTTACGACTAGTCTTTTTTTGTTGGTTGTCATGTTTCGTGTCCAGTTTATATGTCAGGTTTATATGCTTGATTTATACGTTCAGTTTATAAGTTAAGTTTGCATGCCCAGTTTATGCGTTCGGTTTATATACCGAGTTTATATATCCAGCTCAGAATATGCATCTTCTGCGCCAAAGCCTTCATATTCAAAAGCATAGCCGCATATGCGAATTTCATCGCCGTTTTTGGCTCCCGCTTTGATCAAGGCATCTTCTAAGCCTATGCGCTTGAATCTGTGCTGCAAAAAGCTTATGGCCTCTTCGTTATCCATCTCTGTTTGCACCACCATGCGCTCAACTTGTTTTCCAACCACGCGATAAACGTCTGCCTCTTCTCGCTTGATTGTGAATTTAGCGTCTCGCGCTTTTCTGCGAGCTTCCCAAACGCTATCTTCTGCACGCTGTTTGGCTGCTTGCGCTTCACTTAGTTCGTTTTGCTTTGCCGCACATTCGCGAAGCTCTTTCACCTTTGCGCCAATTGCAGCACACAAAGCATCAACACCTTTGCCACTAATGGCACTAATCACATAAAGTTTTGGGTCTATGGGGCTTTGAGCATATTCATCTCCCCCAGCTGCCTTTATGCTGTCTTGACGCACTATTTCTGCCAGCTTTTTGGCAACTTCATCTGTGTTAGGCATATCACATTTATTTGCAACAACAATTCTGGGGCGATGCGCCAGCTCTTCGGCATATTTTGCCAATTCGTTGTTTATCACCTCATAGTCATGCAAAGGGTCTCTGCCTTCCCAGTCCCCCGTTAAATCAACGATGTGCACAATTAAGGCACTTCTTTCAATGTGGCGCAAAAACTCATGACCCAAGCCCTTGCCTTCGCTGGCGCCCTCGATTAGCCCTGGAACGTCTGCCACAACAAATGAATAATCGCCGCTTGTAACAACGCCCAAATTTGGAACGAGCGTGGTGAATGGATAGTCGCCAATCTTAGGACGAGCGGCAGAGATGCGCGAAATCAAGCTGCTTTTCCCCGCGGAAGGCATGCCCACCAGCGCGGCGTCTGCCAAAAGCTTCATCTCCATCTCGATCCAACACTCACTTGCGGGCTCGCCTAGCTCTGCGAACGCAGGAGCACGTCGGGTGCTGGTTACAAAATGAATGTTGCCTCTGCCACCCACTCCACCTGGTGCCACAATTATCTGTTGCCCGTCGTGCACTAAATCTGCAATAGTTTCGCCGCATTCTTTCGTGTCCTCGAAATATTCGCGAATGAGTGTGCCACATGGAACTTTCAAAATCATATCTTCACCGTTGGCGCCATGCATGCGCCTGCCGCGCCCATGAGTGCCTCTCTGTGCGCGGAAGTGGTGTTTGAACCTATAATCTATCAGGCTTGACAAGCTGGAATCGGCTTGCACAATCACATTGCCGCCGCGGCCGCCATCTCCGCCATCCACGCCGCCTTTTGGCACGTGTGCCTCGCGCCTAAAACTCATGCACCCAGCACCGCCATTTCCCCCACAAACACATATGCGAACTTTATCTGTAAACATAACATCCTTTTTTTAACTTGTTGCGAAGCTCAAAAGTGGCGCACACGTCTCGCTCCAACCTGCGCGCCCCGCAATGTTGCGTGCCCCACAAACCTCACTCTATGTTGCGTGCCTCGTAAAACTCACTCTATGTTGCGCGCCCCGCGAAACTCGCTCAAAGCAACGCGCCCGCAAACCTCACTCCATAAATTTGTCGAACATTTTAATGCACTTCTAAAATCAAACGTAAAGTTTAATAAAAAAACCCTGCTTTATGGGCAGGGTTAAAAATTGTCTGTAAAATTTTTAATTTAAATTGAGCGCGTTTGCAACAAAATGGCCAAAGCTATTCTTCCACTCTCACATGCACCATGCGTTTTTTTCCGCGAGTGTAATCCACTTTGCCATCTGCCAGCGCAAACAGCGTGTCATCTTTGCCGCGCCCCACATTTTCACCTGGGTGAAAATGTGTGCCACGCTGACGAACTAAAATCATGCCAGTCGTCACCTGTTCACCTGCAAATTTTTTGCAACCCAATCGTTGCGCATGAGAGTCCCTACCGTTTCGGCTGGAACCTAAACCTTTCTTGTGTGCCATGAGTGTTCCTCCTTTTAACCGATAGACTTAACTTCAACGCGCGTAAAATGTTGTCTGTGACCACGCATTTTTTTATAATTCTTACGTTTCTTGAATTTGAAAACCAACACCTTATCGCCGCGGAATTGTTCAATTACCTGGGCTTTCACTTTTGTTGCAGCAGCTTTTTCAGGGTCGGCTTCAACGCTTGAGCCATCCACCACACAGATTGTGTCAAGCTCAACTTCGTCGCCCACTTGTGCGTCAAGTTTTTCAATGTTCAACTTGTCGCCCACAGCAACCCTATATTGCTTGCCTCCCGTTTTTACAATTGCATACATTTTTTCTCCCTTAGTTGTTTTTCTGACCTGTCGAATTAAATAAGCCGCCGCTAACGGCTGGGAACCCGCTTTGCGCGCAGCAAACGTGCATTTTACACAATCACACGCGCTAATTCAAGAGATATTTTTTTGGGTTTGAGGGGGTGTCAAGAAAAGGGCACATAAGAAAAGGGCGCACGGGAAAGAGGGTGCAAAAGAAAAGAGCGCAAGAAAAGGGCGCACAAAAAAAGAGCGCAAGAAAAGTGCGCAATCGGAATTTAATCGCCAATTAATCGATGATAGCTGCCCAACCTGCATTAAAATTGGCTATCTGTTACACTCCGAACAACTGCGAAATACGGCACGAAGATTTTAGGTGTGAGATATGAAAACACAAAAAGTAAAACTTGGAGATGTATGTAGCTTTTACAGGGGGGCAAGTGTTCCGCGTGCCCGAATGTATAGCGAAGGTGACTACCTTTATATTCATTATGGCGACCTTTACAAAGGCTTTGAAAATAAAGTCGATGTCGAAAACCCTGCTAAGCCAATTCCGTTCATTCTTGCAAACGAGAACATAAAAACAGACCAATTTTTGCATGACCAAGACATAATTTATGTTTTGACATCTGAAACAGTTGATGACCTTGGACACGCTTATTTGTTTAACAACCCACAAAACCTTAAAGCTGTGTCTGGCACTGAAACCACAATTCTTAGGGTTGACAGGCGCGACATTCTTTTGCCAGAGTATCTTAATTACCTAATGAAATCTAGGCGTTTTTTAAGTGAACTTAGGCAATATACGCGGGGAATGAAAGTGTTCCGTGTGCACCCAAACGATGTAGCACGCATTGAAATTGACTTGCCACCGCTTTCCACCCAAACAAAAATCGCGCACGTCCTTTCCACCCTCGATGCCAAAATCGCAGTTAACAACAGGCTGATGCTAAATCTTAGCCATGTGATTGAGGCTCTATTTCACGAATTGTATATCAATTCTCCAATTGACGAATTACGAACAATCTCAACAAGGTTAAAGACTAAAGTTAAAGAGTTGTCAGTTCCAGTATTTTCAGCTGTGAAAACGGGTGAACTTGTAATGTCTCAAGATTACTTTAATAAACAGGTTTACAGCAAAAGCATATCTAATTACATCCTTGTTCCTCCACTTGCTGTTGCATACAACCCTGCGCGTGCCAATATAGGTTCTCTGGGTCTAAACAAATTTGGATTTCAAGGTTGCGTCAGTCCAGTGTATGTAGTCTTTGCACCCGCCGAGGGCTATGAATATTATTTAGATGAATTGATGAAGGCACCAACTTTTAGAAAAGAAGTAGCGGTCCGTTCATCAGGATCCGTGCGACAATCTTTTAGTTTTGAAGACTTTCAACAAATTCGGCTTCCAATTCCAACGTTAAAAGACGCATTAACATTCAACGAAAAAACAGTTCAATTTCGCAACGGAATAAAATTAGCGGAACAAGAGAATAAAAAACTCGCTGCCTTGCGTGACACCTTGCTGCCCAAGCTCATGAGCGGAGAAGTGGAAACAGACCAAAAAGCCGATGCGATTTACGATGAAATGATGCTCGCCTCAAAAACCACAAACTCACAGGCACTAAAAGAGGCACCTGGGAGTGGTTCGTTTTTTAACTGAAATGCTGAACCTTTTTGAAGTGCTGTAAAAATCTGATATGTTTGTGCTAAAATTGCGTAATACAGGTATTACAAAAGCACAAAGCGCGAGGTGAAATATGGAATCGATAGTTACAACTAGAATTGATGCAGACCTAAAACAAAGGGTTGCATCTGTTCTCAAAGAGGAAGGCATCACAATGTCTGTTGCCATCAGGCAAATGTTTGAGCAAATCGCGCGAGAAAATTCGTTTAGCCAAAATTCGTTTAACCGAACGAATTCAAAAACAGTTAACGTCAAATCCGCAAAAAAGAAAATCGCATCACTCGACAGTCTGTATGTTCGTGGGTTCGAGAATTCAACTGATGAAGAAATCAAGCAGATGAGAATGGAAGATAGATATGCGGCTATTCCTAGACACTAACGTTGTTTTAGATTATCTGCTAAGAAGAAAGCCTTTTTATCGCAGCGCGCGTTGCGTTGTCTTGCTAGGTGCTGTTGGGGAGGTGGACACTTATATTTCTGCTTCATCTGTAACCGACATCAACTATTTTTTGAAAAAGGAATTTGGCGGGGTGCGCGCGCAAGAAATAATCGAAACCGACCTTGATTTTTTGAAATTGGCACCTGTAACGCAAAGCGAAGTGCAAGCCGCCATAAGCAGAAGATGGCAAGATTTTGAAGACGCCGTTATAGCTGCATGTGCAGAAACAATCAAGGCAGATTTTATAGTTACTCGCAATCAGAAAGATTTTGCGCTCTCTAAAATTCGCGCGCTTTCGCCTGATGAACTTTTGCAATGGTTTGAATCTAACAACATTACATACGAAGTTATTGATCTGATTTAGGCGCCAAAATGAAGTTGAGCGCGCAAGTTGAAATGGCAGTTGAAACATAAATCTGCTATAGTGTCTATACATTGTTTAACTTAAAAGAAAACGGGGGTTTACAATGAAAGCAACAAAGTTGAAAAAATGGGGTAACAGCACAGGGGTCATAATTCCTAGGGCAGTGCTTGGAAATATGGGCTGGAAGCTGGGGGACGAGCTGTGCTTTAGCACAAAAGGAAACAAACTAGAACTTCAAAAGAAAACTCAAGCGCGCACCACACGCGAATCTGTGAGCATTGAAAAGCTGTTTGAAACTTGGAAGGGCGAATACACACCACCTTCAGACTTAGCGAGCGCAGGAGGCGAGGTTTTGTGGGGAGAGCCCGTGGGAGATGAAGTTTAAAAATGATCTGTCAAGGAGACATAATCAAAGTGAGCCTTGATCAACGGTAACGCCCTTTTCGTAGACTTCTTCCATCGCTAAATCAATTTCATCAGTCCAAACCACACCGCCTAAATTTGCATACGCTTTGTTGAAGATGCCCTTATTTTTAAGACTTTTAAAATAATCCCTTTCAAAAAGATAATTACAATCAAAATCTTTGACAACACCATTACTAAACGTTGATATTAAATGATAGTTGCTTTTAGGCTCTACCTTAACTAATTTTAAGTAATCATTTATTTCAGAGGTTCTATTTTGCATATTTTGTCCTCGTTGTTAAGCATTTCCCAATTTGCTTTCAGTTGCTTTGAGTTCATTTATTGTGTTTTTTGAAACGAACAAATCATGTAACGTATTAACGCAATTTTTTGCGTTGACATTTTAGTTGTATTCATTTCTTGCATCGCTTTTTGTGGTGAACATAGTGTAGCTTAACTTCAACGTCTGCCCTAGAAATTTTGGTGCTTTTGGAAATTGGTGCAGATCATCTTTTGTGTAAAGAAAACTCAAGCCTAGGAGCGGGTGTTCCTAGGCTTGAGAATTGCGTGTGAGAATTTGTAGCCTTTGACGCGTTACAATTTAAAAAAACTTGCGACCAAGATTACTGCTAAAGATTTGACTCGGGAGCACCGCTTCCATAGAAATTTTTCGACGGACGGTGAAAAGTAAAACGAGCAGCAAAAACCAAAGAGAACGGCAAAAGCAAACCAAACGGCGAGAAGCAAGGCGGGCGGTAAAAATAAAGCGAACAGCAAGAATAAAGAAAAAAACCAAGCAGCAAAAAAATAAAACTAACAACGAAAACAAATATCCAAAAACGCTGTCAGCCAAACACTTTTCAAGAAATTGCAGCGCAGAGAGCATCGAGCAACGTGATGGCAAAATGCTGAGCACTTCGCTCTTCTCCTGCGTCTGCCCACGTGCTTCCAGGCAATTCGATCTCAATTAGATGAATGCCGCACCTAAGACCTTCTATTGCTGCACGCAAACGAGACGCCAAGGTGTGTTCACCATATGCCACACGAGGCAAAAGCGATTTTTTTTCGTCGGGCAAAACGATGTGCACTCGCAACATGTCTGAATCTGGCGGAACAGACAGAGCTTGTGCGCTTACCACCTTTGATGCTGGAGTGGTTGCCAAAGCCAAGTTGTGCATGCGCTTTGCCACAATTCGCGTGAAAGGCTGTGTGCCAAAAAGACAGATCGGTTTTTTCTCCAGCGCATCTGCTGCACGCGCAAACCCGACAGGCATATCAAGTTGCACCACCTCTTTGTCAACCCAACTATATTTCAGGCGCTGCAAAGCCGCATATGTGTATGCACCAGCTATGCCATCTGTTGGCAGCCCCATGTTCGTTTGAAACTTGCGAAGCGCAGATTCTGTTGTGGCTCCAAAAATTCCATCTATGTTTGTGCAATTAAAGCCCAGCGCACCCAAGGCGCGTTGCAAAACTAACACGTCGTGACCGTGAAAGTGAGGCATGCGCAAATATAGCGTTCTGTCTCCAAGCGCAAATGACGCGTCTATGAGCGAGTTCCAGATTTTAGTTGAAACATTTCCCTGGCGTTCCTCTTCAGTTTCGCACTGAATGTTTTCGCGTTTGCAAAACGTGTTTATACCCCGAGCAGTTGTTTCGCCGAATATGCCGTCTATTTGCGATTTTTCCAAACACCCAACTAAACATAGGCGTTGCTGCACATCTTTAACACCAACGCCGCGATCTCCTATGTGCACAACAATGCTCATGTTATTCCAACCTATTTACAAACCAATCTGCCATGGAAAGCAAGATGTCTTTAGAACACGAATCGTCTAGCAAATCGTTTAAGTTTTGCTTTGCTTTAGTGGTGAGCGTGTTGGCGTAATCTTTTGCATATTGCACAGAGCCGCTTTCGTTCATTATATCGACCGCAAGGGATAGCACTTTTTCATCGTGCGCTTCAGAAGACAAAATTTCTATCAGGCGCGCGCGGTTAGATTTCGTTGAGTGTTGCAAGGCGTGCACCACAACTAATGTGCGCTTGCCTTCTGTTACATCCGATCGAAAATCTTTGCGCGTAGACTCTTCGCTTCCAATCAAGTTTAAAAGATCGTCTTGTATCTGAAACGCAAGACCTGTGGCCAGCCCATATTCGCGCATGCCTTCCACGATTTCATCTGAGGCACCAGCGATGATGGCACCGCAAGCCAAGGGCACGCCTCCCGAATAGTGCGCCGTTTTATGTGTTGCCATGCAAATATAATCTTTGGTCGAAATGTCGAAACGAGCGTCTCTTGCCCAGCCGATATCCATGGCTTGCCCCTCAACGGTGCGAGCTGTCATGTCTAAAAGCTCGCTTACCACTCGCACGCGCGTGTTTGTGTCAAGCGCGGGGTCTTTCATGACTGTGCCATTCACCATGGAAAGCGCCAGATCTCCCATGTTTATCGCAAGGCCTTCGCCCTGGCTTATATGCAAACATGGCTTTCCGCGGCGCGTGTGCGCGTTGTCTGCAATGTCATCATGAATGAGCGCTGCCGTGTGAAAATGTTCAAGAGCCGCAGCACAACTTGTTGCCAGGTCTACATCTCCGCCACAAGCTGCGCAAGCGGCAAAACATATGAGCGGGCGATGTCTTTTTCCTCCGTTTTTGCTATATTCAAAAAGAGGTTCATACAGATATTTGTGGATGTCGCGATGTTCGCCTTTGCCGATATATTCGTTCACGATTTCGCCCACTGGCTTTGCATATATATCTAGATATTCTTGGAAGTTTTTTGGTTTTGTGGAACTTTGTTTGATTACTTCAGAAAATTTTTTCATTTCACTCTGTTTCGTTTTTGATTGTCGTTAATGTTTTTTGTTTTTATTGTTTCTTGCCGCTCGCTGTTGCTTTTCTTGCCGCTTTTTTACTGCTCTTTTACTGCTTTTTTTTCGCCACTTCTTACTACTTTTTCGCCATTCTTGCCCGCTTAAAAAATTCGCACTGATTTTACCTATTGCATGACTAACGTGCAAGCACGATTTATTTGTCGGGTTAATTGTCGGGCGCGCGTTTATGGGTTGCCTTGTTTATGGGTTGCCATGTTTGCGCGCTGCCGTGTTTGCGCGCCGTGTTTGCGTGTTTCTTTGTTCGCGCGCTGTGCGCGTTTGTGTGTTGTGTAAGCAAGATATGTTTAATATAATAAAACGTCTGAAACAAAACGCCGAAGAAAAAAGCGTCGAGAAAAAAACAACATCGACAAACATATTCCATGAAAGGACTTTTTGTGAGCAAAAGCACCAACAACTATAAAGACACCATGAATTTGCCTAAGACCGATTTTGCTATGCGCGCCAATTTGGCCAAGCGCGAGCCAGACATGTTGAAAAAGTGGGAAGCAGATGATTTATATAACCAGATGCTGAAACAAAACGAGGGCAAGAAGCCTTTCATTTTGCACGATGGCCCGCCTTATGCCAATGGTCCTATTCACATAGGCCATGCGTTCAACAAAATCTTGAAAGACATAATCGTGAAAAACAGGGCGATGATGGGTCATTTTGCTCCATATGTGCCTGGTTGGGATTGCCACGGTTTGCCAATCGAAAACAAAGTGGAAGAAAAACTGGGCCCTGAGAAAATGGCGAAAATCGACACGCCTACATTCCGAAAAATTTGCCGCGAATACGCCACAACGCAACTGGACGCTCAGCGAGAGGGCTTTAAGCGTTTGGGCGTTTTTGGAGAGTGGGAAAACCCATATCTTACATATCTGCCAGAATATGAGGCAGGAAACATCGAAATCTTCAAGAAGCTCTATCTCGATGGCAGCATCTATCGCGGCAGAAAGCCTATCCATTGGTGCTCTCACTGTCACACGGCCCTGGCGGAAGCAGAAATAGAATATGCAGATGAGACTAGCCCTTCGGTATACGTGAAGTTTTACTTGCAAGATGTGCCCGCCTTTATCGCAGATGCGGTTTCGGCAGATAGCCCTGAGGGTGAAAGCGCGAACTTCAAGTGCGCCATAATCATCTGGACCACCACGCCTTGGACTCTTCCAGCAAACCAAGCAGTATGCTTGGCACCAGATGCCGAATATGTGCTGGCACGCATAGGCGATGAGGTTTTAGTGGTGGCTCAAGAGCTCTTTGAAAGCGTTGCAGATGTTGCAAACTTGCAAGACGCACGCCTTGTTCAAAGCGCTGGCGAGCCTTTCACTTTCAAGGGAAGTGCACTTGAGGGTGAAAAATATATTCACCCCATCAACAGCGCAGAGAGCGGGGTTGTTTTACTGGGAGATCACGTAACGCTCGATAGCGGCACGGGTGCTGTGCATACAGCGCCAGGTCATGGCGTGGATGACTACAAAGTGTGCCTTGCCAATGGCATTCGCGACATAAAAATGCCTATAGACGATGAAGGCAAGTTTTATGCTGGGTCGTGCCCGTGGGAAAACATGACCACAACAGATGCCAACCCAAAGATAATTGAGTTTTTGCGCGAGAGAAAAACACTTTTGGCGCACGTAGACATCACGCACTCTTACCCGCATTGTTGGAGATGCCACGAGCCGGTCATCTTTCGAGCCACAACGCAGTGGTTTGTGTCTATGGAAGACACTCACCTGCGAGAAAAAGCCACAGATGCCATCACCTCACAAGTTTCTTGGCATCCTTCTTGGTCTAAAAATCGAATCGGCGCGATGGTTTCAGAGCGCCCCGATTGGTGCATTTCACGCCAGCGTCTTTGGGGAGTTCCAATCCCTGTTTTTTCGTGCAGCGAATGTGGCGAAGTGGTTGCAACACAAGACACCTTTGATGCTGTAATAAATCTATTCAAAACAAAGGGCGCGGACGCCTGGTATTCATGTGAGCCTGCGGACTATCTGCAAAGCGGCTTTGTTTGCCCTGTGTGCGGTGCTAACGCAAGCAAAATTACGCCTGGCAGCGATGTATTAGACGTTTGGTGGGAAAGCGGCGTGTCTCACACGAGCGTTTGTGAAGCGCGCAAAAATTTGAAACGCCCTGCCGATGTTTATCTGGAAGGCTCTGACCAACACCGCGGCTGGTTTCAAAGCTCGCTGCTCACAAGCGTGGCTGCCTATGGCACGCCCCCCTATAAGTCGGTGGTGAGCTGTGGTTTTACCTTAGACGAAAACGGTCGAAAAATGTCGAAGAGCCTGGGAAATGTGATAGACCCAGCCGATGTGTGCAAAAAATATGGTGCAGATGTTTTGCGTCTTTGGACATCGAGTGTTGATTACGCGGTAGATGTGAGCATCGGCGAAGACATCTTAAAACAGGTAAGCGATGCATATCGTAAATTCCGCAATTCTTTCAGGTTTTTACTCAGCAATTTATATGACTTCGATTTTGAGATGGATGCCGTGCGCAACTGGGATGATTTGGAGCCCATAGATAAATATATGATGGTTCAAACGTCTTGTTTGTTAGATAGTGTGAGTTGTGCATATAACGAATATCGCTTCAACGTTGTTTATAGGCGCGTATATGATTTTGTAAATAGCGTGTCTGCCGTTTATATGGATGTCGTAAAAGACAGGCTTTATTCTGAGGCAGCCACGAGCACCCGCAGACGCTGCGTTCAAACTGTGCTTGCAAATATCTTGGAAGTGCTTGTGCGCGTGTTGGCTCCTATAATCTCTTTCACAGCAGACGAGGTGTGGCAAAACTATCCCGCAGGCATGAAAACGCGAAAATGCTGGGAAAATGGTTGCCAAGATAAAGATTGCGCGGAAGAAGGCCGCCCAGACCCAGAAAATGGTTGCTTGGAAAAAGACCACGCGGAAAAAGGCCGCGCGGAAAAAAGTCACGCGGAAGAAGGCCGCCCAGAATATGTATTTTTGGCAGGATGGCCAAGTGATGGCGATTTTGTGCCCACTCTTCCAAAAGATGCCAGCGCACAAGTTGAGGCATTTGATGTGTGCATGGAGATGCGCGATGTTGTAACTAAGGCGCTAGAAGACGCAAGAGGTGCGGGCACTGTGAACAAAAGCCAAGAGGCGCGTGTGGTGCTAACGCTTCCCAAAAAAGAATATGACATATTAAAACAATTTGACATGGGCGTGTTTGAGGAGCTCTTCATCGTGTCTGCTGTTGAATTTGAACAGGCAGATGAATTGAGCGTGCAAATAGACGTGGCAAGTGGCGAGAAATGTCCGCGTTGTTGGAACATTCGCAAGCTTGAAGGCAGCGTGTCGCACAAAGATGTGTGCAAGCGCTGTGCAGACGTTTTGGATGCTCTGGAATAATCTAAAGATAATAGTGTGTCATGGCAATAGACGGTTTAACTAAACATTACATGCGCAGAAACGCGTTGGTGTTGGTGTGTGTTGTTGCGGTTTGGGTAACACTCGATGTGGCTACAAAGCGATATTTCGACAGCTCGGAATTTGAGCTATACCAACACATTGCAGGCCCGTTCTTAGGCATTTTTCGCTTTACGTTGATACATAACACAGGTGCTGCTTGGGGCATTTTTTCCGATTCCACATTTATCCTCGGAATTTTTTCCGTTGTTTTATGTGTATTGCTCTGTGTGTTTTTGTTTGTGTTCGAGCGAAAATCTTCGCTTCTAACTACGTTTGGAATTGCGTTGGTGGTGGGTGGCGGCATAGGCAATGCCATCGACAGATTCAACAGTGCATATGTGGTTGATTTTATAGAGCTCACATTTATTCAATTTCCAGTGTTTAACATCGCAGATATAGGTGTTACGTGCGGCATCGTGATGTTTTTTCTGGGGTATGTGCTGAGTAACAAAACAAAACTTGCTAAAGACAGAGAAGATGAAAAGTAATGGCTGGTCACGCTTACATAGCAGACGCGCGCGAAAGTGGAAAACGACTAGATGTGGTGTGTGTGAGCGGTGGATTGTTTTCAAGCAGGAGCGCTGCCGC
Source organism: Phocaeicola dorei (assembly GCA_963615035.1). Taxonomy (GTDB): domain Bacteria; phylum Actinomycetota; class Coriobacteriia; order Coriobacteriales; family Eggerthellaceae; genus CAVEFW01. The sequence continues at coordinate 1,053 of CAVEFW010000103.1, read as the reverse complement.
AAAACAAATTGAAGCAGGGTGTGTGCGCGTGAATGGTGAAGCTCGCGCGAAAAAATATATCGTGAACACAGGAGACGTTATAGACTGTGTTGTTTCTTTGCCAAAAGAATTTGATTTGGTGGGCGAAGACATTCCTTTAGATATACGATATGAAGATGAACACTTAATTGTGTTGTCTAAGCAAGCAAATCTAGTTTGCCACCCAGATTCCAAACACCCTTGTCACACGCTTGTGAATGCTCTTATATATCATTGCGGCATTGAAAATTTGTGCTGTGTTCAAGGAAGCGTTGAAGATTTTGAAAATGCGGAAGCAAAGGTTGACGAAAAGGGCGTGGGGTATGGCATGCGCGGTGAGCGCGAGTGCGAGTGTGGCGAGCGCGATGTGCGTGAGTGCGGCGTGCGCGATGTGCAAGAGCGTGAGTACGTGGATGCAGCTAACACCAAAACCCACAAAGACATTCGCCCAGGAATTGTTCACCGCCTCGATATGAACACCACAGGTTTGATGTTGGCAGCAAAAACCAATGTGGCAGGAAAAGCGTTGATGCAACAAATCCGCGAGAGAAGCGTGTCGCGCCACTATGTAGCATTAGTGCATGGCGCACTTAAAACGGATGAGGGCATTGTGGATGCGCCACTCACAAGACACCCGAAGCAAAGGTCAAGATTTTTGGCTCTTGATTCTTCTGTGCAATATCCCTTGAAAGTGGCCCTGGGCGCACGCAGCGCACTCACAGAATATCGCGTGTTTGACAGATATTCTCTGCCAAATTTAGGCTTTGATTACACGCTTTTGGATTGCAAACTTCTCACCGGCAGAACTCATCAGATAAGAGCACACATGGAAAGCATAAATCACCCTGTTGTGGGCGATGTGTTGTATTCCAAGCATTTGCCTAAAAAGGTGCTTTGCGACCCTTTGCGTGCAAACCGCTTGCAACTTGGAATGAAGCGTCAGTTTTTGCATTCATATAACATTGCCTTCACGCATCCGATAACCCAAGAAAGGCTTGAGTTTTTCGATGACCTGCCTTCAGATTTAAGGTGTGT
>CAVEFW010000102.1:0-6569 GCA_963615035.1 Phocaeicola dorei | reverse complement strand
ACGCTTTTGGATAACCCCAACTATAAACTCGCAAACACAAGAGCAGACATTGCATACGATATAGCCACTAATGGCGACACAACCCTTGCAGGCAAGATTACAATCAACAAAAAAACAGTCAGCTTTGACTGGAATAACGATTTAAATCCTGGTTTTAACTTTGAAAATGCTAAATATGACTATACTGCTGAAGATCACAAACCAAGACCAACTGTTACAGGCTTAGTTGCAAGCGATGAAGGCGAAGTGGAAGTAACCAACGATGACACATATGTAACTAAAAAAGGTGAATCCGCCGTGCTTAATGATGGCGAATTCAACGCAGTTGGTCAATACACCGTGTATGTGAAACAGCTCAGCGGAGACAGATCATCCAACTATACATTCGATGAAAAAGACGAAAACGCAAAATTTGACTATCAGATTGGCAGGATAGTAGTAGGCGTTGATTGGGGAGAAGTTGATTCATTTGAATATGATCGCACTAAAACCCAAATGCCAACAAACACCAGCTTAACTAACATCAAGACAGGCGATGAAACCAAGGTAGGATTTGAATATAAGATCTATAAGCAAGGTTCAACAGATTCAAGAGATGTAGTTTATGATAGTGAGACCTCTAGTTCTAGCACTTATCTAAACGCTGGTGATTACAGCATAGTGGTAACAAAAGTTGTGAAAGGCACTGATCAGGAAGACAAATCAGACAACTATGAGTTACCAGATTTGTCTGATGTTGCTGAAAATCCATACAAATTGCCTTTCCATAATTTCGAGGTTTCAAAGCGCGATGTGGCGGTGAGCGGCATCACAGCAGTTCAGCCTTACAAAGTCTATGACGGCTCAGATAGTGCGATAGTTGATGACCCAGACAACGCTGGAGCAAAAATATACTACTACAACACAAGTGATGTTGCATTTGATGACATAATTAAAGAAGATGAAGCCGACCTATCACTCGATAGAACCAAGTTTACAAGCGCCAAATATGACTCAGCAAATGTGAATACAGAAACCCAAACAGGCGCTACAAAGATCACATTTGAATACGGCGACACTGCCTTGTCCGGCTCTGCCAGCGGCAACTACACACTAAGACTTACTAGCACAACTGGCGAGACAATCTGCCAAACAGAGGTAGAAGCAGGAATCACTCCAAAGCCTGTAGGTGTCGATTGGACTGACATAAAAGAAACATACGATGGAGAAGCTCAAATAATAACAAATGCACATCTAAAAAATGCCACAGTAAAAGATGCCGATATCGTTTCTGTAGATGGCGTTAAAGACACAGTTAATGTAAGTGCGGCTGAAATTTGGGACAATGCTCTGAGTAAAAAAGTTGAACCAATAGATATTGGCGAATACAAAGCAGTTGCCACAGCACTAGATAACGCAAACTACAAACTAAAGGATGCTAAAGCCGACATCAGCGGTAAGTTTGAAGTTGTTCCAAAAGTAATAACACTTGATTGGTCTAAAACAACAACTCTTACATATAATGGCGAAGACCAAGTGCCAACGGCTACAGTAAAAGAAAGTGATATATGCGAGAGAGACAAGACTGCGACTATTACTGTAACAGTTGATGTATGCGACTCTGGCACAATCACACCTACTGCTGATGGCACACACACAGATGCAAAAGATGGATACACAGCCACAGCCACAGCCATCTCTAACAGCAACTATGCACTTGCAGAAACTGGGAAAAATAACCCAACTGAACAGTTCAATATTAATAAAGCCACTCCAGTTATCGAATGGACAGGCGAGGATGGATGTAAAAAAGGCTTTGTTTGGGTATACGACACTAAACAATTTGGTCCAGATGCTAGTGTAACAGGCGTAACTGGGGACATATTCACCTGGACTGTTCAATACAAATCATCTGATAGTGCAAAACAAGAATACAAAGAACAAGCTGCTAAGCCGCAAAACGCAGACAGTTATGTAGCCACAGTTAAAACGCTCTCAGCCACAAATGCTAATGGAAAAGATGTTACAAACAACTACTATGGTCTTAGTGACACAGGGAAAATAGACAACATAACACAAGACTTCACGATTTCTCCGGCAGAAGTCGAAGTCAGCTGGAATCCAGATGGAGATGCACTTAATACGTCGTTCGTATACAACACCAATGATCAACACCCAATAGCCACACTCACCCATGATAAAGGCTCTGACACAGTTACATTTACCTATGAAATTACATTGAATACTTCTGCGACTGGTCCTGAAGGTGAAGTGGTGAAGAACGACGATGATACAGACGCATCCAAGAAAGCTGGAGGCTATAAGATTACTCTTCCTGAAAAGGGACTTCTAGTAGGTGGTGAAGCCACCAACAACTATGTATATAAATACACTACAGACACATATTTGGTAAGAACATACACAATCAACCAAAAAGAAGTAACAGTTAAATCTGGTGTTAAAGTTAAAGATAAGCAATACAACGGACAAGTAAAAGATGATGTAGTATTTGGTGACGTAGAGGATGTCGAGTTTGATGGTGTATATGATGATGACAAAGATAATATAAATCTTGAAATAAAAAATGTTTCAGGTGAATATGTAAGCCCAGATGTTAAAGAAGAAGGCGAATCAGAAGTTACACTGACATATACAACTGATGGTGCACTTAAGGGCTCAAAGGCAACTAATTACAAACTTGCAGAGACTGGCAACTATAGCCCTGCTAAAGCAACCATCACCAAAGCCACACCAACTATCACATGGACTGGCAGTGATTCTGTATTCACCTACAAAGGCAAAAACCAAGGCCAAGCTCCTACAGCCACAATCACAGGAGAAACAACCAATGGGAAACCTGAAACCCTAACCGTTTCTGTTTATGATTACACAGGCGGAAGCATTGCTTCCACAGATAACACCATGCCATGGAAGGCAAGCGATAAACAATACAAAGTTGCAATAAAAACCTTAGGAGATGGAGCGAATTCCGGAAAAGCCGACAACTACGACTTAACAAAAGTATCAAACAATGAAGCCACATTTACGATCAAAAAAGCACCACTTACATTCACATGGAATGACCCAGGTGTTAAAGCAGATGAGAGCAAATTTGCCTACACATACAATGGCGAAGCACAATCACCTGAAGCCTCAGCTGATGGCGTTGTGGTCAACGGTATTCCAGAAGTAACATTTAAAGCTGCAACCTATTCATACAAAGAAAACTCTAATGACATTTCATCCGCACCAAAAAATGCAAATGTTAATGGCGAAAAATACACAGCCGAGGTAAAATCTGTTACAGATGTTAATAATCTGCTTGAAAACTACGACTTTGACAATGCAAGTAAAAAAACACAAGAGTTCACCATCGGTCAATACACTCCAACAGTCACATGGGTTGGTGAAAAAGATGAAAATCTTCAATATGTGTGGGAATTTAATAACACTCAACAAGGCCCAACAGCAACAGTTAAAGGCGTGAAAGATATAACAATAACATCAACTGTTAAATACAAGAGTGATAATGAAACAACATACACAGAAAGCGAAACCAAACCAACAAATGCTGACAAATATACAGCCACATTAACAGGAATCTCAGGCACAGATGTTGACAGAAATTACAACTTTAACAATATTAGCGATAAGACAAAACCATTTGAGATCACTAAGGCAACGCCAAAAATCGCTTGGGATGGCGGCGCGGGTGCTACCAAAGATGGTGAAGTATATGTATACACATACAATGGCAAAGGACAAGCACCTAAGGCAACTGTGACTGGTGTAAGTGGTGAACTAACTGTTGCAGAGTATAATTATGACACCACTGATTCAATTAACTCAAAGAATGCATCAGATAGTAACTACACAGCTTCGGTAACAAAACTTTCTGAAGACGATGCCAAGAACTATGACTTAACAAAGGCACAAGATAATAGTCAAGCCTATAAGATTAACAAGAAAGATATAACGATTACAGCCTGGACCGCCTTTGAAACTGACAATACTGCAGAGTATAGCGGCAGTGATTTCACTACTCTGCCAACCGCCACTGTTAGCACAGGCGTAGATGGTGAAACACTTACAGTTACTGGATATGACCTCACACTTGACGGAAAGACTGCCGATAAAGTTCACGATGCTGGCGCATATGTGCGCACCATCAGTGGCTTGCAAGGCGTGGAAAATGATACACTAGCCAGCAACTACTCGTTTGCGAAAGCAAACACCGACAATCCTAAGAAATTCACTGTTACTAAAAAGAATGTAACTAACATTGATTGGGGAAACACAGAGTTAAATTACAGTGACACTGATGATAAGATTGCGCCTGTTCCCACATCATCAGATTTTATAGCTAATGACAATGTGAGCTTTAAGGTTACAGATAAGAAACTTGGACCTGGCGGCCCATTCATTGCCACTGCAACTGGGCTGGAAGGAGATGACGCTGGCAATTACCAATTTGCTGTTAGTGCAGAAAATGCAAAAACAGAATTCTACATTAAAGCTAGAATTACGTTTAATGTTGGAGATAGTGGAGCCACAGCTCCTAGCAACGTGTATTATAAAGTGGGCACAAAGGTAAAAGGAAGTGATCTTACCGCAGCACCATCAGGTGTTTCTGGTCTCAAATTCACAGGCTGGTCTGAATCAGCTGGTGGATCAGTAATCGGAAACGATGACGAAATAACAATTTCTAGTAACACGACACTTTATGCAGTGTGGGAGACAACTAATGCACTAGAAAGCAAAGGTGATAACACCCAAGACACCTCAAGTTCAACTGAGACAAGTGGCAAAGTGGTGGACACTCAAGAATATATCTAGTTTTTCAAACTTACACGCGCTAGACAACATCACCTAATCAAAAACAACCCAGGGTTTCATCTCTGGGTTGTTTTTTGTGTGTTACCATTCACTCAAGGTTTAACAAATATTCATCGCTTCACGAGCGAGAGGGGGTGCAACATGATTTATCAGTTGATGAACAAAGATAAAATGGTTGCTTTATATGAGGAGCAAAAACGCACGGCAGATTATCGCTACACCGAGGTGGAGCGTTTCGACAGCTATTTTCCATATGGTTTTTTAGACATAAACGATTGGATAGATGGCCGTCAAATTGCCAAACACAGAGTTGCAATCGAAAAGTTGATGCGCGAGATAGGCATGACCACGCGCCACGATTTCATATCTATGGCGCGATGCCTTTCCCTCACAGACACTTTCTGGATGAAGCGCGAAGATGAAAATTTAACTTGGAGCGATGTTTCGCTTTACCAAAACTCTTTTGATAGTGTAATCGCGCGCATAGCCTTTGATGGCACAGGCATGTTTGGCAGGCAAAACTCGCCCACTTCCCCTGAATATGCTACTTCTGGCTCTTTCGAGAAATGCTGGGTGCGCGAAGGGGGTGAAATATCTCTTTTAAAGCGCGGGTCCACAGGTTATGCAAACGCAGGCTTTGAGCCATTCTCTGAAAAGTTGGCGTCTGATGTTTTAGAAGCCGCGGGTGTTAAACACGTGCCTTACACTCTTTTGCGCTTCCACAAAAAACTGGCGAGCAAGTGCCCCATGTTCACATCTGAAGATGTGGGCTATGTCTCGATCCACAGATTTTTCGAGGGCACCTTTGATGTTGATGATGCGCTCGAGCTTTGCGAGAGGTGCAATTCAGAAGAGCGTTTCAGAGAGATGGTGGTGTTTGATGGCGTGATTGCAAACGTTGACAGACACTCTGGAAATTATGGCTTTTTGGTGAGTAATGACACGGGCGAGATTTTAGAGATGGCGCCACTTTTCGACCATAACATGAGCATGTTGCCTTACATGATGGAAGGCGATGACTTCGACTCATATATAAGCCACATAGGACCCAAAATCGGCACAGACTTTCTGAAGATTGCAAAGGCGCTCATCACGCCAAACATTCGCTCCAAGCTTGTTGAGTTGAAAGATTTTGAATATTCAGACCCAGGGTTTGATTACCCTAAGTGGAAGTTAGACGCAGCAAACAAGCTGAAAGACACCATGATTAAAGCCATTTTGAGTTAGTGTTAGGTGCCAGGTTGTGTTAATCTTACGCGCGTTGTGCTTGCTTTGTTGTGCTTGCCTTGCGCAAATTTCGCCAACCAGATGCCCGCGGCGCTTGCTTTGCGCCCGCATCTCCAACCTGGCGCGCGGCGTTTGCAAGTGTTGGTTTTGCATTGTGTGCGCCAAGTTTGCAAAATTGCAGGTGCGCTTTTGTTTTTTTAAGGTGGGCGCAGGTTGGCACAGGTTGGCACAAATGGGCAAAAGAAATTTAGATTGACCAAGAAAATTTATCGAGAAAGTGAGTTTTTATGAGCAACGCTGGAAAACAAGTGAAGGTGCATTACAGAGGCACGCTTGACGATGGCACAGAGTTTGATTCTTCATATTCGCGAAACGAACCGCTAGCGTTTACATGCATGGCGGGGCAAATGATTAAAGGCTTCGATGCGGCTGTGCGCGATATGGCTGTGGGCGACACTGTGAATGTGCGCCTTGCCCCCGATGAGGCATATGGAGATCGCGTGGAAGCTGCTGTGCAAACCATTCCG
>CAVEFW010000101.1:1963-3807 GCA_963615035.1 Phocaeicola dorei | reverse complement strand
GTCACAAGATGTGCGAGTGCATATTCTGAGTCATGCAAGACCATCTTAGGCTCGCCCGATGTGCCAGAGCTGAAATACATAAGCATAGGGTCTGCGCATTTGGTGGGCACTGGCTCAAAGATATCAGATGCGCGGCGAACTTCTGCGTTGAAATCAAGCCACCCCTCGCGCTTTGCGTGTAATGTGCATACTTCGTTTTCTGCGGGCACCTCTTCGCTATCATTTCCAAGGCCGCCAGCACCGCCGTTCACCAAGATGCGCCTTTCAAGCGTGGGGCAGGCCTCTGCCACGTTATCGACCACCTGCGCAATTTCTCCTAAGTCAGTAACAATCACCGCTTTTATGCCTGCACCGTTGAGCCTATATTCCATGTCTCTGTCTTTTAGCATAAAAGTTGCTGGCACCATGACTGCACCCAACTTCGCCAAGGCAATCGCCACAAACCAGAATTGATAGTGTCTGCGCAACACCACTAAAACGTAGTCTCCTTTGCCGATGCCTTGCGCTGCCAAGAAATTTGCAGTTTTGTCAGACCAATATTTCATGTCTTTGAATGTGAAAGTGTGCTCTTCGCCCTCGGGGTTGCACCACACCATGGCGCGGCGATTGGGGTCGGCAAGCGCAATGTCGTCTACCACGTTGTAGGCAAAGTTGAAATCTTCTGGAGCATTCACCTCGAATTTGGTGAGTTCATTGTTTGAATTGTATTCCTCGTGCACATAGCGTTCATTTATGTTTCTCATTTTCATATCCTTTATCTTTGAATTTTATTAGTAATTATTGTGGTAATTATTGCAAGCGCACGAAAACAGCACGCTCACACTTGAAGTGCAGGGTGAAAATTAAAACGCAAACGCAAAAATGTGCACACAAACACATCTTGCTTGCGTGTATTTATAAGGCGCCACCAGTTTGTGCGTGAGGTGTAAGTTTTTTGCTCATTCGGCAAGAACTCACATAGGCTGCACGTGTAAAAACCAGTGCGCCTAGCTAATGTGCCCTGTGTGGGGTGGAATGGTGATTGCTATGAATGTGACTGGCCCACCACCTGTGGCGATCATGCCATGACCTTTGCCTGAATCATACATAAGCATGTCTCCAGGCCCTAGTTCTGTGGTTGTGCCCTCGTAAGAAAAGAGCATCTTGCCAGATATGATGTAGTCAACTTCCTGACCTTTGTGATAAGAAAGATGAATAGGCTTGTTTTGTTCCTCTTCCACGTATGGTTGAGTGACCAAGAAAGGATCTGCTAAGCGGTTTTTCAAAAGAGGCGCTTTGTGCAGATATTCAAAACCTGCATGACGTTGGATAGATAGCCCCTCAGATGCAGGAGTTACCTCGCAGTTGTTTAAGTTTGGAGCTTCGCCTGTAAGAATTTCGATTACGTCTACGCCCAACTTTTCAGCGCATTTTGCCAGAAAAGTGAAACTTGGGTCTTCCTCGCCGCTTTCTTGTGCCGCATATTCCGCAACGCTTCTGCCAGTGGCTTCTGCCATTTCTTGCATGGTGAGACCTAAATCTTCGCGCAGAGCTAAAATTCTGCCACAAACTGCTTTAACATCTGTTGTAACCTGCATGAGAAATCCTTACTCGCTTTTTAACTTAATTATTCTTAATAGCCAATTCAATTTATTGGTTGGGCTATTTTAGCACTTTTGTTAAAACAGCAAGTATTTTTTTGAAAAAATTGAAAATACTGCACGGCGTGAAGCGACAGGTTAATTTAGTAGTTAATCTTTATTGGTCTATTTAAGGCAGTAAGGCAGGCCTTATTTTTTTAGATTTGCGCTGATTTTGTGTTCGAAATTCGCAGACAATTCGCCAACAACCTGCCTTAAAGCAGA